>NZ_JBVIPD010000003.1:172005-197936 GCF_055578235.1 Streptomyces sp. NPDC033136 | reverse complement strand
CGAAGGAGAACCACCCACCCACCCCCCCCCCCCCCCCCCCCCCCCCCCCCCCCCCCCCCCCCCCCCCCCCCCCCCCCCCCCCCCCCCCCCCCCCCTGCCGCCGTATCAGGGCCCGCCCGGCAAGCGAGGGGCGAGCACCAGCATCGTGACGTCGTCCCGTACGTCCGGGCAGTGCCGGACGAGGTCGGACCACACCCGTTCGGCCAGGGCGGCCGGGTCCTCCTCGGCGAGGCCCGGCAGCCGCTCGGCCAGCGGGTAGAAGTCCCCGTCGGCGTCCCTGGCCTCGGTGACGCCGTCGGACGCCAGGAAGAGCCGGTCACGGGCGCGCAGCCGCACCGACACGGCCCGGGGCGAAGCGGCCTCGGCCAGGCCGAGACCGAGCGGTGTGCGCGGCTCGACGTCCAGCTCCACGGCCCGGCCGTCCCGCAGCAGCAGCGGCCCCGGCTGCCCGCACGCCACGATGCGCACCACCCGGGCGTCGGCGGAGAAGTCGAGCAGCACCGCCGTCGCGAACAGCTCGGCGTGCGGATCGCCCGCCGAATCCACCACCAGCCTCCGGTCGAGCCGGGCCGCCACGGCCTCCGGGTCCGGCTGGTCCAGCACCGCCTCCCGGAACGCCCCCAGCAGCGACGTGACCGTGGCCACGGCCGACAGACCGTGCCCCTGGACATCGCCCATGACGGCCCGTACGCCGTAGGGGCCCGCCCGTACGTCGAAGAAGTCGCCGCCGACCAGCGTCCCGCTCTGCGCGGCCCGGTACAGGCCCGCACACCGCACCGGCCCGACCTGCTCCGGCAGCGGCGGCACGACGGCCCGCTGCGCGGCTTCGGCGACGGCCCGCTCGGTGACGAGCTGCGCGTCCCGCCTGCTGCGGACGTACGACAGCAGCACACTCAGCACCGAGACGAAGGACACGGTCAGTACATCGGTGTTGCCGGGATCGTTCAGGTTGAAGGCGGGGACGCTCAGCACCAGTACCGCCAGCGCCCCGAGCACCGCCGTCGCCACCGGCCCGTGCGCCAGTACGGCCAGCGGCGGGATAGCGCCCAGCAGGAAGCCGATGTCGAGCGGCTCCGGACTGAGCAGCTCCGCCGCGCACACGCCCGCCAGCAGCGCCGACGGCAGCACCCGGGCCCAGCCCGGCGGCGGCGCGCCGCGCAGCCAGCCCGGCCGGTCCCGTTCAGGGGCCCGGCGGGACCGGCCGCGCACACTGCTCACACCACCACGCTGCTACGCCCGCACGCCCACCGCACGCCGGGCCCGCAGTCCACCGCATGCCGGGCCCGCACCGCCGCGAGTGGCCGTCGATCCCGGCGGGAAGGGCGTCCGCGTCAGCGCTCGCCGCGCACCCGGCCGGTGAACGTACCCGCGCTGGTGGTCACCTGCGGATCCCGGCCCGTGTACGTGCTCCCCACCTCGTCGATGGCGGGCGCGAAGCGGTCCTCGGCGTACAGCCCGGCGTCCGGGCCGATCGCGTAGTCGGCGCGGGCCGTGTGAAGCACCCCGTCCGTTGCCCGGCCGGGTCACCGGGGCGAGGATGCCGTCGGGCCTGAGCCGCACCTGACGGCCGTGGACGGCACCCATGGCGTGGACGTGGACGCTCGTCCGTCAGCAGAGAAAACCCTTGGCCGGGGCTCCAGTCGGAGTCCCCTTGAGACCGCTCAACCGGCTCTTGAGCGCTACTCGAGCGCAACCGGGAATGCGATGGACGGGGCCCCGGTGATCCCGTAGCGTGTGGCGCGTCACGCCCCGAGACCAGCGGAAGGAGGGCAGAGCCGTGCAGTTCACACCGTTTCCGCGCTCCCTCCCCGTTGTCCCGGCGTGCCTCGACTGACCGACCGGGAGCGCTCTGCGCACCATGCGTCCCGGAGGACACCCATGACCGATCCGGTCATCCGCGCGCTCGACACGAGCGACGCCGCACTCTTCGACACCCTGCCCGACCCGCTGCGCGCCCGTGAGGGCCACCGCCGGACCCGGCACCGCCCCGACTGGAAGCGGGTGGCGCTGCGCGACGGCCGCGTCGTCGCCCGCGGCGCATGGTGGGGCGGACCCGACGACAGCGAGCCCGTCAGCCTCAACTGGTTCGACGTGGCCGAAGGCGAGGAGGAAGCGGGCGCCGAACTCCTGCGCACCGCCCCCTGGCGGGTCGAACTGGAGCTGAACCTGCCCGCCGGCTGGCGCGACGACCCGGCGCTGCGCACCGCCGCAGAGACCCGTGTCACCGCCGCCCGCAAAGCCGGCTACGACCTCCTCGTCGAACGCCTCGTGTACCGCTGGACCCCCGACCGCGGCCTGCCCGAGCGGCCCGGGCGCCTCGAGTTCCGCCCCGAACCGGACGACGCCGTCTTCTTCGACGCGCTGCGCCGCATCCACTCCGTCACCCTCGACTCCCATGCGCTGAAGGCCATCGAGCAGGGCGGACTCGACCAGGCGGCCCGGGAGGAACTCGACTTCTTCCACTGGTGCCCCTCGCCGCGCGAGTGGTGGCAGGTCGCGTACACCCCGCAGGGCGAGACGACCGGCATCCACATCCCGGCCCACAACCCCTCGGGTCCGTGCGTCGGCTTCATCGGTGTCCTGCCGGACCAGCGCGGCCACGGCTACGCCTACGACCTCCTGGCCGAGTGCACCCATTTCCTGGCCGGCCAGGGCGCGGACTTCATCGCCGCCGCCACGGACCAGGGCAACTTCCCCATGGCCGCGAACTTCACCAGGGCCGGTTACCCGGTGGTGCAGGAACGGCTCAACTTCGACCCGCCGCAGGACGCCCCCGCGGCCTGACACGACCGGCCGCTCTCCGGCCGTTTCTTTCACCCCCGGCCCGGCCTTCGACGCCGTCCGCGACTGTTCGCAGGGAACTCGACCTGGCCGGGCAGGACTGCGACCGGCCCGGTGACGAGCCCCCTAGCGCGCGGCGCCGTCCAGCAGGTCCTGGGCCGCCGTGAGGACCTCGGTGACCCGGAGGCCGAACGCGGCGTCGCAGGCGTGCGGGCGGCCGGTCCGGGCGGCGGTGAGCAGGGCGCCCGCGGCCCGCATCAGGGCGGGGACCGCTCCGTCGGAGCTGTCCGGGAGGACGGTGACACCGGCCTCACCGCGCAGCTCCACGGCGGCACCGGTCGCGGCGGGCGGTGCCGTCAGACTCAGGGTGAGGGTGCTCGACGCGCCACCGGCGTGGTCGAGGACGACGTGCGCCGTGTCCCCGGGGCCGTACGCCGCCGCCGTCACGCGCCGCACGTCGCCCAGCACCGGCAGCAGCACGGACAGGGCGTGCGGACCGACGTCCCACAGGGCGCCCTTCTCCCGCCGCCACGGCGTCGCGAAGGGGCTCTCGCTGGTGAACACCGCCCCGAGCCACTGCGCCCGCCCCGTGAACCAGCCCGGCACCGCCGCCTGCTCGGCGATCCACGCCTCCGGCTCGGGCTGGAAACGGGTCGTGAAGAACACGACCGAGGCGACCCCGGCCTCCGCGGCGGCCTCGACCACGGCCCGTCCCGCCTCCACGGTCGGCGCGAGGGGCTTGTCGAGCAGCAGATGGCACCCGGCCCGCGCCGCCCGCGCGGCGAGCCCGGCCTGCACCTCGGGAGGCAGCGCCACGGCGACCGCGTCCACGTCGGCGAACAGCTCGTCCACGTCGTCGTACGCCCGGACGCCGTGCCGCTCGGCCAGTTCCTTCGCCGCCTCGGGGCGGCGTCCCCACACACCGGCGAAATCGAGGTCGTCGTGCCGGCTCAGGGCGGGTGCGTGGGCCATCCGCGCCCACGGGCCCGTGCCGAGCAGTCCTATGCGCATGCCGCCGCCTCTCAACAGTGACCGGACGAAGAGCGTGCCATACGCCAACGGCCGACGGACGGGTGGGGGACGCGCACCACAAGGACGGGCACCGAGGGAGCGGTCGGCCACTACGTCGCGATGACCAGGGCGACCCACCGGCTCGTCGGCCTCACGCTTTCCCGGCACGGCTCCGGCCGGGGCCGTGGTGCGGGCCCCGGCCGCAGAAGCCTCCGAGTCCTACGCGGCGAGCTCCTTGCGGATGCGGTCCAGCATGAACGCCGACGACTCCCGGGCCCGCTCCTCCCAGGCGAAGACGCATGCCGTGGCGACCCCGTCGAAGCCCAGCCCGCGCAGGGTGCCGAAGAAGGCGTCCCAGTCGACCTCGCCCTGGCCGATGTCGAGGTGCTGGTGGATCCGGGCCGGGGTGCCCGGCGGGTTGAGGATGTAGCGCAGGCCGCTGGAGCCCTTGTGGTTGAAGGAGTCCGCGATGTGCACGTGCTGGAGCTTGTCACCGGCGTAGCGCATCATCGCCGCGATGTCGGCGCCGACTTCACAAGCCCCGGAGAGGTGGAAGGAGTGCGGGGCGCAGTACAGGTAGTTCACCCACGGTTTGTTGATCGCGCGGACGAGATCGACGGCGGGGGTGTTCTCCTCGCAGAAGTCGTCCGGGTGGGCCTCCAGGTTCAGAGCGATGCCTTCGCGCTCGAACACCGGCAGCAGTTCCTCCAGCGAGCGCCAGAAGGCGGCCTCGCTCTCGGCGGCACGCTCGGGGCGGCCGTTGAACTCCGAGTTCATCAGCGGACATTCGAGCTCGACAGTGATCTCGATCATCCGCTTCCAGTAGTGGACGGCGGCCTGCCGCTCGGTCTCGTCCGGCGAGGACCACTTGTACAGCGGCAGCACCGAGGACAGCTGCACGCCGTGCCTGCGCAGCGACTGCTTCAGCTCCGCCACCCGCGCATCGTCCGCACGCGGGTGCAGGAAGAACGGCATGAAGTCCTCGCGCGGCGACAACTCGATGTACTCATAGCCGAGTTCGGCGACCGTGCGCACCATCTCGTCGATCGGCAGGGCGCGGAACATGTAGGGGTCGAGGGCGATCCTCACGCGGTGCCTCCGTAGAACGCGGGGCGGGGCTTCATGTCGGTGGTGACGGTCTCGCCGCCGGTCTCCAGGGACCGGACGGCGGCGTCGGTGATGACGGTGGCGGCGTAACCGTCCCAGGAGGACGGGCCGGTGGGCTCGGCGCCGGCCGCCACCGAGGCGATCCACTCGCGGAACTCGGTGTCGAAGGCCTCCGCGAACCGGTCCTTCCAGTCCTGCAGCACGCCCGTGCCGTGCCGGGCGGCGGTGCGGATTCCGACGGCGGCCGGGTCGGGCAGCCGGACCAGGCCGTCCTCGCCGACGACCTCGCACTGGATGTCGTAGCCGTACTGGCAGTTGACGAAGACCTCCAGGTCGATCCGGACGCCCTCGGACGTCTCGAAGATCATGATCTGCGGGTCCTGAAGGTGTGGGAACCGTTTGCTGGTGGCGCGCGGGGCGACCACCTGCGCGGAGACGATCTCGTCGTCGAGCAGCCAGCGCAGCACGTCGATCTCGTGCACGGCGGTGTCCTGGGCGGCCATGGCGGAGTGGTACGACTCCGGCACGGTCGGGTTGCGGTGCGCGCAGTGCACGATCAGCGGGGTCCCGAGCGAGCCGGTCGACAGGATCTCCTTCATCTGCCGGTAGCCGGCGTCGAAGCGGCGCATGAAGCCGACCTGCACCAGCCGGCGGCCGTGCGCCCGCTCGGCCTCGACGATCCGCAGACAGTCCTCGGCGGTCGTGGCCAGGGGCTTCTCGCAGAACACCGGCTTGCCGGCGGCGATCGCGGTCAGGACGTGCTCGGCGTGCGTGGGCCCCCAGGAGGTGACGAGGACGGCGTCCACGTCGGGGGAGGCGGTCAGGTCCGCTCCGATGGGCAGTGCGGTGGCTCCGGTCCGGGCCGCCACCTCGGCGGCGCGTTCGGCGTCGATGTCGCTCACGGAGGTGACGGCCGCCCCGGTGACGACCTCGGTGAGCCGCCGGATGTGGTCCTGGCCGATCATTCCGGCGCCGATGACGCCTACACGTACGGTCATGGTGAACTCCTCGCGGAAGAATTGCAGAAGGTCAGGAGAAGCGCGTGCGGAGCTCGGCCTCGAGAGTCTCCAGGGTGCGGCCCTTGGTCTCGGGGACGTAGCGCCCGCTCGTAACCGGCCTGGACCAGCTCGTCGAGGAAGCGGGTGTACGGCACCTGGCGCTCGTCCTCGGGGAAACCACACGCCCCACGAGTCGGGGGCGGAGCCGAGGCACAGGGTGCCGACGGTCGTACGCAGCGGGGCTGGCACCGTTGCCATGGTGAGTGTCCTCCGGGAAGAGGCGGGGGGTGACCGAAGAGCTGATGCGCTCTACTAGCGCGCTCTAGTTCGAGTACGATGACCCCTGTTCAAATGTCATGTCAATAGCTTGCTGCTGGGAGATCGCGGTTCCCCGTGCGGGGAGCCGTGCGGTTCCCCGCACGGCTCTGCGTGCGGGCCACCCCGTATGGTGGGCGGCGTCGGAGGGTGGGGTCACAGGTGGATGCATCGGGCAGGCAGCGGCCCACGATGGCGGACGTCGCCGAGAAGGCGGGTGTGTCCCGCGCGCTCGTCTCGATCATCTTCCGCAACCAGGCGGGAGCCGGCCGGGAGACCCGGGAACGGGTCCTGCGCGTGGCTGACGAGATCGGCTACCGGCCCGACAGCGCCGCCCGGCTGCTGGCCCGCGGACGCAGCCGCACGCTTGGCGTCATGTTCACCGTGCACCAGACGTTCCACACGGACCTCATCACGGGCATCTACCCCGAGGCCGAACGGCTCGGTTACGACGTCCTGCTGTCCGGGGCGACCCACGGCCGCAGCGAGGCCAAGGCGGTCGAGGCGTTGCTCAGCCACCGCTGCGAGGCGGTGATCCTGCTCGGCCCGGACGCCGAACCCGCCTACCTCGACGAGCTCGGACAGCGCACGGTCGCCGTCTCGGTCAGCCGCCGAGTGTCCCAGGCCCGGGTCGACGTCGTGCACTCCGCCGAGGGCAAGGGTGTCCGGCAGGCCATGGACCACCTGGTGGAGCTGGGGCACCGCCGGATCGTGCACATCGACGGCGGACGCGGCCCCGGTTCGGCCGAGCGGCGCCGTGCCTACCGTGCCGCGATGCGCCGCCACGGTCTGCAGGCCGAGGCCCGGGTGATCCCCGGCCACCACACCGAGGAGTCCGGCATCGAGACCGGCCGCCTGCTGCTGGCCGAGCGCGACAGCGGGCGGCCGCTGCCGACGGCGGTCCTCGCCGGCAACGACCGCTGTGCGATGGGTCTGCTGATGGCCCTCACCCGGGCGGGCGTCGAGATCCCGCGCGACCTGTCCGTCGTCGGCTACGACGACAGCCACCTCTCCCACCTGATGCCGATCGGCCTCACCACCGTTCGCCAGGACTCGGTCCTCATGGCCGAGCACGCCGTCCGGTTCGCCGTAGAGCGGCTGGACAACAGAGAACTGGAGCCGCGGGAGGCGGTGCTGGACCCGAAGCTGGTGGTACGGGGGACGACCGGGCCGGTCCCGCGCTGACGGGAACCGGCCCGGCGCCCGGCCGTCGGCCGACCGCTAGCGCGTGCCCTTCTTCGCGAACTCCGCGACGCTGTCCACGTTGTCCTTCGTGACGAAGGCCGGACCGGTGAGCACGGGTGCGGTGCCGCCGCCGCTGACGTTGCCGTTGGTCTTGTAGAGCCAGAGGGAGTCGACGGCGAGGTAGCCCTGCAGGTAGGGCTGCTGGTCGACGGCGAAGTCGATGCTGCCGCCCTGGATGGCTCCGACGAGGTCCTTGTTGAGGTCGAAGGTGGCGACCTTCGCCTTGCTGCCGGCGTCCTTCACCGACTGCACGGCGGTCAGGGCGATCGGGGCGCCGAGCGTGACCACCTGGTCGATGGAGGAGTCCTTCTGGAGCTTGGCGGTCAGCGTCGACTTCACGGAGGGCATGTCGGTGCCGTTGACGTACAGGTTCTCCGTCGTGCCCTTGAAGCCCTTCTTCAGGCCGGCGCAGCGCGCCTCCAGCGCGACCTGGCCCTGCTCCTGGATCACGCAGACGGCGTGCTTGGCGCCCTGCTGGTTGAGACGCTCGCCGAAGGCCTGGCCGGCGATGGTCTCGTCCTGGCCGAAGTACTGGAGCATGCCGAGTTCCTGCCAGTCGTCCAGGCCGGAGTTGAAACCGACGACGGGGATTCCGGCCGCCTTGGCCTTCGCCACCACCGACTTCATGGCGTCGGGCTTGGCGGCGGTGAGCGCTATGCCGTCGACCTTCTGGTCGATGGCGTTCTGCACAAGGTTGGCCTGGTTCCCCGCGACCGGGTCGCTGGAGTAGACGAGCTTGATGTTGTCCTTCGCCGCGGCGGCCTTGGCGCCCTTGCGGATCAGGTCCCAGAAGGTGTCGCCGGGTGCCGCGTGGGTGATCAGGGCGACGGTCATCCGCGGCGTGGTGGCCTTGCCCGCGATGGAGTCGGTGCCGCCGGCCTCGGAGTTCTTCCCGCCGGAGCCGCTGGAGCAGCCGGTGGCGAGCAGTGTGCCCACGAGGACGGCGGTGGTCAGGGTGGCGGCTCTGGGGTGTCTGCGCATGTCGGATGCACCTCACTGTGCTGGAACTGGGGGAGCCGCGCCCGGTCCGGGGAGGCGGGCGGTGGGTGGGTGCCCTGGGCGGCGGCGGTGGTCGGGGTCTGCGCGGTCCTGGGTGAGGACCTGCGTACTCGGTGACTGAAGCGCGCCACTAGCGCGCTCTAGTGGCAGGTACTATGCGGGCGCCCCCGGGGGATGTCAACAGCTATGTCAGGACGTACCAACAAATCGTGGAGCGGGTGTGGTGGCCGAGGGTGTGCGGGCCGCGAGAGCGGCAGGGCCGCCCGTGCGTGCCGGTGGCGAACGGCGCGCACGGGCGGCCCCTGGCCGGTGGGTCCCGCTCAGCTCTCCGATCCGTTGATGTTGACCATCCACGGGACGCCGAAGCGGTCCGTGCACATGCCGAACACGTCGCCCCACATCTGCTTCTCCAGCGGCACCGACACCGAGCCGCCCTCGGACAGCTTCTCCCAGTAGCCGCGCAGCTCGGCCTCGTCGTCGCCGCTGAGGCTCACGGAGAAGGGGCTGCCCTGCCCGGTCTCCAGGCCCGGCGGGTTGTCGGCGCCCATCAAGGTGAAGCCGCTCGGGGTCTCCAGCATGCCGTGCATGATCTTGTCGGCGTTGGGGGCGTCCGCCTGGCCGAAGTCTCCGTAGCTGTTGAGGGCGAGGGTGCCGCCGAAGACCTCCTTGTAGAACTCCATCGCCTGGCGGGCCTCGCCGTCGAAGGTGAGGTAGGGGTTGAGTCGCGAGACCATGAAACCTCCCGTAAGGGAACAAAAGTGGCATGTCTCGCGCAGTGTAACGCCGGGCACCGGCAACGGCTCGCCGAGCGTGCCGCGCCCTGGGCCGGGCGGCTCACGCCTCGTCGGACGCCGGGTTGTTCCAGTCGTACGGGCCGCCGCCCTGCCACTCGATCAGCTCGGTGTCGTCGACGGCCGTGTCGGTGGGGGGCAGGCCCTCGCGGTGCAGCAGGTCCAGTACGTCGAACAGGCTGTAGGCGACGCCCATGTTCTCGCCGTGGATGGTCACCAGCCGTCCGCCGTCCGTCGCGGGCGGCTGCACGACCACAGGGGGTTGACCGTCCATAGCCCCACCATGCGCCCGCGGCGGCGGCTTCGCAGCTCGATGGCGTCCAGAAGCGGTACGAGCGGGTCACGGGGCCTCGGGACGCGGGCGCTCTGTGCGCCGGTGACAAGGTGCGCTCCGGATGCTGAGTTCTCATCAGCACTCCCTGAGAACCCTCGCGCCGCAGCCGTAGCGTCCGTGGCATGGACATGAATCACAGGAGCAGAGGGAAGTGGCGCGGTGCCGCACTGGCGGTGCTGCTGACGGCGGGGACGCTCACGGCCGCCGCCCCGGGCGCCCGCGCCGACGGAGCGCGGACCGAGACACCGGTGACCTCGACGTCGCCGGTGACCGGGGTGACGGAGTCGGTGGTGCGGGTGAAGGTGCCGCTGCCCGAGGCGGCCGGGCCCCGTCCGGCCGCCTGCGACTGGCTGTCGTACCTGCGCTACCGATCGGCCGGCGGCCCGGCCGCCTCGGCGGACGCGGACCGGATCCTCGTCGCCCAGCCCGGCATCCTGGAAGGCGCGGGGGCGTTCGACAGCGTCGCCCGCAACACCGTGGCGCGGGCCGCCGAGCAGGGCCGGCACATCGAGTTCTGGGCGCTGGACCGGCGCTCCAACTGCCTGGAGGACCGCACCGGCATCGCCTCCGGCGACCAGCACACGGCCGTCGACTACTACTACCGCGGCAAACAGGTCGGCGGCCGGACCTTCGGCGGCTTCGCCCGCAACGCCCAGCTGGGCTGGATGGCCAAGCTCGGCATCGAGCAGACCGTGCGGGACCAGTACGACCTGCTCGCCGCCGAGCTGCCGAGCCAGACGCAGCGCAAGCGCAAGGTGCTGTGCGGCGGGCACTCACTGGGCGGTGTGATCACCGGGTACTTCGCCGCCGCCGACTTCGACGGCGACCGCACCACCACCGCGGACGCCGGGTACAACCAGTGCGCCGGCTACTTCGCCCTCGACACGACCGTCTCCACCTCGCTGGCCGACCTCAGCGGCAGCCTGCCCGACGACACCAACCTGCCCGACATCGGCCTCGGGTACGGCGTGGTGCAGGCCGGGCTCGACAGCGGGGTGCTGCCGCGCACGCTGTCCGCGCCGGTGCTGCTCAACCCCGAGACCATGACCCTGCTCGGGATCGCCGGGCTGGGCGCGCTCAAGGCCCCGGACGCCGAGGCGGACCTGCCGCGCTACCTGCCCTCCGGCGTCAACATCGAGGCCACCCACCGCTTCCTGTTCTCCAAGGACACGGCCGCCTTCCTCACCGGCAAGCCCGCCGTGAAGGACTTCCGGCTCACCAACGCGGCGGTGGTCGGGGCGCTGCTGGACGACAACTCCGTACCGCTGGCCTTCCTGCAGACCAGCGTCGGCTTCTTCGACGGCGGGCCGATCGCCGACAAGAGCTTCCCCGTGGCCAACGGCGGCACACAGCAGCCCGGGCTGTACGGCACCGCCTACAAGGCCATCCCGGACCGGCCGCAGGGCCCGCTCTACACCTGGCGCAACTACGACCGCGTAGGCGATCCCGACGACCCCGGCCACCGGTCGGCCGACGGCACGCCGTTCACCGGCCCCGGCGAGGAGGTCACCGATGTCCGGCAGCTGGCCCGCAGCCTGGCCGAGCAGCCGCTGGACTTCACCGAGCAGTACTTCCCGACCAAGCTCGTGACGGACATTCAGATGTCCACCTCACCGCAGGTGAAGAAGCTCGTCGTCCATCCGGAGGGGCTCAAGGCCAACCCGGTGCTCACGGTCCTCGCCGGTGAGGGACTGCTCGCCGGCCGGGTCCCGCCCGAGCTGCACCCCGTGGTCGCCGACGGCTACCAGCACCTCGACGTGCTGACCGCCGCGCCCGAGCAGAACAACGGCAGGCCCGAGCCCGTCTCCACCAGCCTCGCCGGGTTCGCCCGCGCGCCGCGCTGAGGCCCGGCGGACACACCCGGGGCCCGGGAGGTTCTCCTCCCGGGCCCCTTCGTGTGCCGGTGCGGCCGGAACGTGCTGCCGGTGCGGCTAGAGCTTGCCCGCGGCGAACGTGGCCGCCGTGTCGGCGTCGTCCCGGTAGCCGAGGTGAGCCCCGACGTCCCCGCCACCGTTCTCGCAGACGGGGTCGCCCTTGGCGCAGATGTCGAAGGTGCGGCTCTGGTAGGTGCCGGTGACGCTCTTGCCGAGGGCGCGGATCGGGTTGCCGAACAGCAGCACCGCGGCGACCTTCGGCTCGACCGAGGCGGGCAGCGTGGCCACGATGGGGCTGCCGACCACCGCGCCCGCACTGCTGATGCCGATCGAGTTGTCGACGACATTCGCGCCCTGCGAATAGCCGACCAGGACGAACTTCTGGTTCGGGCAGGCGGCGGCCTGGCTCTTCACGTGGTTCACCAGGTCCAGGTTGCCCTGGGCCGCGGACGTCGGGGAGAGGTCGGCGGGGTAGTTCACCTTGTAGCTCGTCAGGCTTTTGCCCGTCACCTTCTTCTGCAGGGCGGAATACACCGGGTCGCCGACGATGAAGCCGAGAGTGCCCGGCTCGAAGGTGCCGCGAGCCGAGACGAGTTCCACGTCCGAGCAGGCCGCTGCGGCGACCGGGGGAGCCGAGAGGGTGGCAAGCCCTGCCCCGCCGGCTAGCGAGAGCGCGGCGAGACACAAGCGGATACGCATGGGGGATCCTCCGCGGGTGAGGCGCGTGGAGCGCCTTCGGAAAAGGACGGCCCGAACGTATTCGCTTTCCCGTGCCGGATGTTATGGACGGGATTATGGAAACACCGCGGATTTTTGTCCCCCGTTGAGTGCCGGAAATCAGTCCCGGCGCGTGTGCAGGGATTCCGCGCGCAACGCCAGAATGAGATCCAGACGGGTTTCCGGATCGTGCAGGGCATCGCCGAAGAGCTTCTCCAGCTGACGCAGGCGATAGCGGACCGTCTGCGGGTGGATGTGCAGCCGAGCGGCGACGTCCGGCACGTTGCTGCCGCTGAGCAGCCAGGCCAGCAGCGTCTCGGCGAGCCGGTCGCGCTGCCCCGCCGAGACCGAGCCGAGCGGGGCGAGGGCCCGTTCCCGGAGCCGTCCGAGCAGCGGCTCGTCGCCGTGCAGCAGCAGCGTCGACAGATGCTCGGAGCAGTGCACCACGCCCTGGCGGGGCAGGACCCCGCGCCCCATCAGCCCGAGTGCGCGGGTGGCGAGGCGCAGCGACTGCGCGGCATCGGTGACGGCGACGGCCGGGCCGACGGCGGCGGGCCGGCCGCGCAGCGCCAGCGTGAACGCCCGGCCGAAGCTACCGGAGCCGTCCGGGTCGGGCACCAGCATGCGCGGCGGCCGGGACTCCATGTCCACCAGCGCGCCCGCCGCCGCCAGCGGCCGGTCCTCCTCCCGCCGGTCCGGCGCCGACGCGAGCGCCACGACGGCGACGGTCCGCGGCACCGGCCAGCGGACGCTGTGCGCCAGGTCCTGCACGGCCTCCAGCGCCACCGGCCCGTCTTCGAGGAGCAGATCCAGCAGCCGCCTGCGGCGCCGCTCCAGCTCGTCGGTGCTGCGCAGCTGGGCCTCGGCGTAGCCGGCCGCGGCCGCCTGGGCGACCTCGTGCACGGTCCGGAACGCCAGCTCCCCGAGCCCGGCCACGACCGCCGTGTCCAGACCCAGTTCCTCCGCCGTGCGGCCCATCTGCCGCCAGGCGTGCAGCCCGCCGACCCGCAGCGCGGACTGCAAGGCGTCCAGGCTGCGGCCCTCCAGGGCCTCGCCGCGCCCGAGTTCGTAGTACGTCGCCGCGATCGAGCTCACGTCGTCGCGCTGGTCGGCGATGTGGTCGACGAACAGGGTCAGCGCCTGTACCACCCCGGACCGCAGATTCCGGCGGTACGCGCCGTCGGCGGGACGCGCGTACTCGGGGACCTGGCGGCGGACCTCCTCCTCCACCTCGTCGGCGACGGCGGGCAACTGGCCACGCAGCAGCTCCGCCAGCTCGGGCGGGATCTGCGACGTGCCCGGGCGGTCCGGCACGCTGTGCGGAGTCGGCACAGCCATCACGGACACTCCTTTCGGCCGGAAGCGACTCACCCGCGGGCTGTTGCCAGTGGGACGAGTGGGTAGTCCGGTGTTGGACGGACGACCCCTCCGCTCCGTTCCGTGCCCCGATGGCATCCCCGTCACTCCGGCACACCCAGCGCACCGGCGAGGATAGGCCATGACGCGGTGAACTCGGGCTTCCAGTGGGCCCAGTCGTGTCCTCCTCCCCGGTAGAAGTGGGTGGTCGCCCGTACACCCAGGAGGGACAGCGTGCGGGCGAAGCCCTGCGCCGAGGGCCACAGGGCACTCTCCAGCACCCCGGGCAGCGGATCGCCGCTGCCGCCGCCCAGTCCGCTGCCCTGCGAGACGTACAACGCGGTGCCGCGCAGCCCCGTGGCGCGGGCGCGCGGGTTGAAGTCCCGCCAGGTCAGGAGGTTGAACAGCGGATTGCCCCACAAGGACGCCGCCGGCAGGTTCTCGCGGGCCACGATCGCGTCCATGATGGCGGGAACACCGGGGGCGGTGGTGTCGAGGACGCCGCTGTAGGAGGCCGCGGCGGCGAACGCCCCGGGATGACGGGCCGCGTGGGCCATCGCCCCGTACCCGCCGGTGGAGACCCCGGCGACCGCCCGTGTGCCGGACGCCCGGTAGTCCCGGGCCAGCAGCGCCGGCACCTCCTTCACCTGGAACGTCTCGTAGTCGGGGCCGTCTCGCCAGACACTGGGGATGCCGGTGGGGCCCGCGTCCGGCATGGCCACGATCAGGTCGCGGCCCTCGGTGAAGGCCTCGATGTCCGTCTCGCGGGTCCAGGACGTGTAGTCGTCGTGCGCGCCGTGCAGCAGGTACAGCACGGGGTACTTCTTGTCGGGCCGCGTACCGAAGTCCGACGGCAGGATCAGCCGGACCGGCGCGCTGCGGCCGAGCGCGGCGGAGGGCACGGACACGTCCAGCGTGCGCGGCCCGAGACGGGTGGCCGCCCGGGCGCGGCCCGTGCCGCTCGCGGCCCCGAACAGGACGGCGAGACCGGCGGCGGCCGTCGCTCTGACGGCAGTGCGCCGGGACACTCCGGCAGTGGACTTCGGCGGCAGGTCGGGCATGGCGGCTCCTCGGGTTGCGTGTTCAGGGGGCCCGCTCGGCGAGCACCCGGCTCAGGTGGGCGGCGATCTCGTCGACGTACGGCGGATCGAGCAGTGACAGATGGTGACCGGACACGGGCACGACCTCCAGACGCGGGCAGACCTCGTCCCAGCCCAGCGCCTCGTCGTCCCGCTCGTACGCCGGGTCGCGCACGGTGTGGGGCGCGGTCTCGGAGGCCCGGTAGAGGACCACCTGCCCGTCGTAGCCACCGGGCCGGTGGTCCTCTCCGATGCTCATGTCCAGGTACGAGGCCCGCTGGTGCTCCAGCGCGGCGGGCGGCACGTCGGCGGCATCCCGCAGTGTCCGCAGCACGGCTTCGATGCGGGCCCGGTTGTCGTCCATCGCCACGAGCTCGTCGTACGGCAACTCCAGCGCCACGCCGTAGATGTCGGCGACGTGGCGGGCGAAGCCCTCGAAGTGCGCCCGGATCCGGGCGGCGCGCGTCAGCCCGGGGCGGGGCAGGGGCCGTACGGAGTCGATGAGCACGACCAGGTCCACGTCCCGCCCGGCGGCGGTCAGGTGCCGGGCGGTCTCCTGGGCGACGAAGCCGCCGAAGGACCAGCCGCCCAGCAGGCAGGGCCCGTCGGGATGTGCCGCGTCGACCGCCTCGGCGTAGCGCCGGGCCTTCTCGGACACGGTCCGGGCGTCCTCGATCCGCTCCAGGCCGTACACCGGCTGGTCGCCGCCGAGGCGTTCGGCGAGCGCCCGGTAGACGGAGACGGGGCCACCGGCGGCGTGGACGAGGAACAGCGGGGGCCGGGAGCCGGTGGCGCGCAGGGGGCGCAGCGGAGTGTCCTCCCGGGGGAGGGCGTGCTGGATGCGGGTCGCGGCGTCCTCGACGGTGACCGCGGTGAACAGGTCGCGCAGGGGCACTTCGATGCCGAACTCACGCTCCACGGCGGTACGGATGCGGACGGCCATCAGTGAGTCCAGTCCGAGGTCCGCCAGCGCGGTGTCCGGGGCGATGCGGGCGGGGGAATGGCCGGTGACGGCGGCCATGTGGTGGGTCAGGCGGGCCAGGACGGTGGAGGGCGCCGCCGGCTCGGCCGGGTGTTCCTCCGAGGCCGGGGCCGAGGCGGGAGCCGGAGCCGGAGCCGGAGCCGGAGCGGGGGCCGGACCCGGAGCCGGGGCCGTGCGTGGGGCTCGCCCGTCCGTCCACCAGTGCCGTACGTGCCGCCACCGGGGCAGGGGCAGGTCGATGACCCGGCCGGGTGGCACGGGCAGGCGTTGCCCCGCCGCGTACAGCGCGCCCACCTGCGCGGCGAACGCCTCCGGCCCGTCGGCGTCCCGGCGCAGCGTGGCCAGGGCGAGGGCGCCGGGCACGGTGTCGGTGACGGCTCCCGTCAGCACCGGGTGGGGCGAGATCTCGACGAACGCCGTCAGCCCGTCGGCCGCGGCCGAGGCGAGGGCACGGTCCAGCCGGACGGGACGCCGCAGGTTGGCCGCCCAGTGCTCGGCGTCGAAGGCGCAGTCGCCGCGGGGATCGTCGAGGACGGTCGAGTGGACCGGGACACCCGGCCGCCGGCCCCGGATGCCCGACAGCGCGTCGACGAGTTCTGGCAGCAGCCCGTCCACCTGCGGCGAGTGCCCGGCCCCGACGACCCGCATGGCCCGGGCCGCCCGGCCCTGCCCCTCCAGCCGGCGCACCAGCCCGGCCACCGCCGCCTCCTCTCCGGTGACGACCTTCTGCCGGGGGGAGGAGTGCACGGCGACGTGCACGTCCGGGAAGTCCCGTTCCAGCGACTCCAGTTCGGCGTCGTCGAGGTCCACCACGGCCATGGCCCCGCCGCGCAGCCCGCTCAGCAGCCGGGCCCGTACGGCGATGACCCGCGCCCCGTCGGCCACGTCCAGCGCGCCCGCGCAGACGGCCGCCGCCACCTCGCCCATGGAGTGGCCGATCACGGCGGCGGGCTCGACACCGTACGAACGCCACAGCTCGGCGAGCGCCAACTGCATACCGAACAGTACTGGTTGGGCGACCTCCAGACGGTCGAGGCCGGACCCGGAGGACACATGGTCGTACAGGGACAGGCCGCACTCCGGCGCGAGCTGCGGGTCGAGCTTCTCGATCGCGGCGGCGAACGCGGGTTCCTCGGCCAGCAGCCGGCGCCCCATGCCCGGCCACTGACTGCCGTAGCCGGAGAAGACCCACACCGGGCCCCGGCCCACGCGGTCACGGTCCCCTGTCACCACGCGCGGGTGCGGGTGCCCTGCCGCCAACGCGTCCAGTGCCCCGGTCAGGTCGGCTCGGTCGCGGGCCACCACGGCGGCCCTCACGGGGCCCCGGCCGGTGCGTCCGGCGAGGGTGCGGGCCACGTCGGCCGGGTGCGCGGCGCTGTCGCGCAGCCAGTCGGCGAGCCTGCCCGCCGTGTCGCGGACCCGCTCGGCGTCGAGGTCGGAGAGCAGATGCAGGCGCGCGGCCGGCCGTGCGGGGGCCAGCCCGGGCGGTCCCTCCTCCAGCACCACATGGGCGTTGGTGCCGCCGAAGCCGAACCCGGAGATCCCCGCGAGCGCGGTGCCGCCGTAGCGGGGCCATGGCTCCGGCTCGGTCACCACCCGCAGCCGGGCATCGGTGAGGGAGCTGCCCGGCTCGCAGTGCAGGGACGGCGGGATGCTGTCGTGGTGCAGCGCCAGCACGGTCTTCACCAGACCGGCGACGCCCGCCGCGGACTCCAGATGGCCGAGGTTGCCCTTGACCGACCCCAGCAGCAGCGGCTGGTCCGGGTCACGTCCGGCGCCGAGCACCGCACCCAGCGCACCCGCTTCGATCGGGTCGCCCAGCGGCGTGCCGGTGCCGTGCGCCTCCACGTAGTCGACGTGCGCCGCGGTCAGCCCCGCCCGGGCGTACGCGCTCTCCAGCAACGCCTGCTGGGCGGCCGGGTTGGGTGCCATGAGGCCGTTCGAGCGGCCGTCGGAGTTGACGGCGGTGGCGCGGATGACGGCCAGGACGCGGTCGCCGTCCCGCTCGGCGTCGGACAGCCGCTTCAGGATCACCGCCGCGCAGCCCTCGCCGCGCCCGATGCCGTCGGCCGCGGCGGAGAACGGCTTGCACCGCCCGTCCGGGGCGAGGGCGCCCGCCCGGCGGAAGGCGACCGTCACGGCCGGCGACAGCAGCAGATTCACGCCCGCGGCGATCGCCGTGTCGCTCTCGCCCGTGCGCAGGCTGACGCAGGCGTGGTGCACGGCGACCAGGGAGGACGAGCAGGCCGTGTCGACGGCCAGGCTCGGCCCCCGGGTGTCCAGGACGTAGGCGAGCCGTCCGGCCGCGATGCTCAGGGCGCCCCCGGCCGGTGCCCAGGGATCGACGGCGTCCGGATCGGCGCCGGTGAGCTGCCCGTACTCGGGTGCGGAGATGCCGACGAACACGCCGGTGGCGGTGCCCGCCAGGGACCCGGCCGGTACGGCGGCGTGGTCGAGTGCCTCGTGGACCACCTCCAGCAGGATCCGCTGCTGGGGGTCCGTCACCGCGGCCTCGCGCGGGGTGATGCGGAAGAAGTCCGCGTCGAACCCGGCGATGTCGTCGAGGTAGCCGCCGTAGGGGTGTGCGTCGGCGGGCGGGAAGGCGGTGAAGTCGCGCCAGCGGTCCTCGGGGACGCGCCGGATCGCGTCGGCGCCCCCGCTCAGCAGCCGCCAGTAGTCGTCCGGGCCGTGCACCCCGCCGGGCAGGCGGCAGCCGACCCCCACGACCGCGACCGGTTCGGCCATCCCGCCCTGCCCGGCCGCTGCGCCCGGCGCCCGGGCGGACTCGGTCATCGCGCCGGACAGCCGCGCCACGAGTGCCTCCCCGGTGGGCGTCTCCCACAGCAGCGTCGCCGGCAGCTCGCGGCCCGTGACACGGGACAGCTCGCCGGCCAGCGCTACGGCGTCCCGGGAGGCCATGCCGAGGTCCGTGAACGGCCGGTCCATGGGCACGTCCTCGGGGGACGTGCCGTTCCAGGCGGCCACCCGCTCGGCGATCAGCCGGCGCAGCGCGCCCTCGTCGACGTGGCTCATCCCGCGGCACCCGCCCGGGCCTGCCCGCCGTAGGCACCCTCCTCGTAGCGGGCCCGGGTCAGCGCCCGCGACACCTTTCCGCTGGAGGTACGCGGCACCGTGCCCGGCGGCACCAGGATCACGTCGGCCAGCCGCAGCCCGTGCCGGACGGAGACGGCACCGCGCACGGCACGCACCACCCCAGGCACGTCCAGCTCGTTGAGGTGCGCGGTCCGCGCGTGCTCGGCCACGACGACCACCCGCTCATCACCGGCGGCGCCCGGCACGGCGAACGCCGCGAGCCGGTCCCGGCGTACCGCCGCGTGCGCGTCCTGGGCGGTGGCCTCGACGTCCTGCGGGTAGTGGTTGCGGCCGTCGACGATGATGAGATCCTTCAGCCGCCCCGTGACGAGCAGCTGTCCTTCCAGTACGGTCCCCAGATCGCCCGTGCGCAGCCAGCGGCCCGGACCGGCCGAGGCGTCCGCGAACTCCGCGCCGAAGACGTCATCCGACTCGCGGTTCCAGTAGCCGCCGCCCACGTTCGGCCCCTGCACCCAGATCTCCCCGACCTCGCCCTCCGGCAACAGGACCCGCGTCACCGGATCGGCGACCCGGACCCGCTGGCCCGCCGGAGTGCCACAGCCCGCCAGCAGTACCGCACGGGGATCGTCCGGCCGCGCGGGCAGCGCCTTCCCGGTGGCCAGGGCGTCCCGGTCGAGCGCGAACCGGCTGAGCGGATGACCCGGCCGGGCCGCGCACACGAACACGGTGGCCTCGGCCAGCCCGTACGACGGGCAGTGCGTCTGCGGCGCCAAACCCTGCCCGGCGAACGCCGTGTGGAAGCGGTCGGCCGTGCCGGGGCGCACCGGCTCACTGCCGTTGATCAGCGCGGCCACCCTGTCCAGCCGCAGCCCCTCCTTCTGCTCGGCGGTGACGGTCGCGGCGCAGTAGTCGTAGGCGAAGTTCGGCGCGGCGCTCACCGCGTTCGGATGCGCGGCGAGCAGCCGCAGCCAGCGCACCGGCTCGTGCAGGAACGCCGCCGGGTCCATCAGCGCGGACAGCAGCCCGCGCACGACGGGGGCGGCGACGCTGAGCACCAGCCCCATGTCGTGGTAGAGCGGCAGCCAGCCCACGCAGGTCAGCGGGCGGGTGTCGGCACCGTAGGCACTCAGCGCCTGGCGGGCGTTGGCGACGACGTTGCCGTGACTGATCCGCACGCCCGCCGGGGCACGGGTCGAACCGGAGGTGTACTGGAGGTAGGCGGTCGCCTCGGGGTCCGGGGCGACCGGTCGCCAGTCCCGGCCCGCCTCGTCGGGCACCTGGTCCGCGACGAGGATCCGCGGCCCGTCGGCACCGAGGAAGTCCCGCAGCTCGGCCCGGGCCCGGCTCGTGGTGACGGCCACCGAGGGACGCGCGTCGGCCAGGACACCCGCGAGCCGGTCCGCGTGCCCGGGCAGACCCGGCGGATACAGCGGCACGGCGACCAGCCCGGCGGCCAGGGCGGCGAGGAAGGCGGTGACGTACTCCGTGCCCTGCGGGCACAGCAGCGCGACCCGGTCACCCGGCCCGGCCTGCTCGGCGAGCCGTGCGGCGAGCGCCCGCACCCGCACGTCCAGGCGGCGCCAGGTCAGGGTGCGGTGGACACCGCGCGAGTGCGGCGTCGGATGCTCGACGAAGGTGAACGCCCGGCGGTCCGGGGTGGTCTCGGCCCAGTGCCGCACGTACTCAGGCAGCGTGGGGCACTCGGTCGTGAGCGGGGGACGGCGGTTGTCCATCAGGCGGGGCTCCTCACGGCGCGGGTCGGCCTACGGGTCGCAAAAAGGGGTGGCCAGGGGCCTTCTGACGGGTCTGCGCAGCGTCGCGACGCCCGGCACGCACTCCCCCGAGCTCCCGGCTTCGCTCGAGCAGGGGGGACCTCCGTGCCGCACGGCGCGCAGGGGGGCCGGGTGGCTCCGCCACAAGCCCCGGCGCACCGCACGCCGATCGCACGCGCCGAATGCCGCTGCCTTCTCCTGCGGAGATCCATCACGAGGCCCTAGAGCGGGATGTTGCCGTGCCGGCGTTCCGGCATCGGGGCACGTTTGCCGCGCAGTGCGCGCAGGGCGCGGCAGATCTGCTCCCGCGTCTCGCGCGGCGCGATGACGGCGTCGACATAGCCGCGCTCGGCGGCGAGGTACGGCGTGCCGTGGGTGCGCTCGTACGCGGCGAGAAGGCGGGTGCGCAGTTCCTCCGGGTCGTCGGACGCGGCCAGTTCGCGCCGGTGCAGGACACCCACGGCCCCCTCGGCGCCCATGACGGCGATACGGGCGGTGGGCCAGGCGAGATTGACGTCGGCGCCCAGGTGCTTGGAGCCCATCACCGCGTATCCGCCGCCGAACGCCTTGCGCACCACGACCGTGACCTTGGGCACGGTCGCCTCGGCGTAGGCGTACAGCAGCTTCGCCCCGCGCCGGATGATCCCGGCCTGCTCCTGCCGGACCCCGGACAGGTAGCCGGGCACGTCGGCGAAGGTCAGCAGCGGGATGCCGAACGCGTCGCAGAACCGCACGAACCGCGCCGCCTTCTCGGAGGCGTCGATGTCGAGGACCCCGGCGGAGTGCAGCGGCTGGTTGGCGACGACGCCCACTGAGCGGCCTTCGACGCGGGCCAGGGCACAGATGATGTTCGGGGCGAACAGCTCCTGCACCGGCAGCAGTTCACCGTCGTCGACGACCGCGCGCAGGATCTCCCGCATGTCGTAGGCCTCGCCCAGCCGGTCCGGGACGACCTCGTCGAGCCCGGCGCCGGGCGGCGCGTGTCCGGGGGCGTACTCCGGGGGCCGTTCCAGGTTGTTGGCCGGGAGGTACGACAGCAGGTCCCGCACGGTGTCGAGGGCGTCCTCCTCGTCGGCGGCCAGGAAGTGGGCGTTGCCGTTGACGGTGTTGCTGGTGCGGGCGCCGCCCAGTTCCTCGGCGGTGGTGCGTTCGCCGGTGACCGTCTCGATGACGTCGGGGCCGGTGACGAACATGTGCGAGGCGCCGTCCACCATCACGGTGAAGTCGGTGATCGCCGGCGAGTAGGCGGCACCGCCCGCGCACGGGCCCAGGACGACCGAGATCTGCGGGATCACCCCGGACGCCTTGACGTTGCGGCGCACCAGCTCGGCGTAGAGGGCGAGTGAGGCGACGCCCTCCTGGATACGGGCCCCGCCCGAGTCGTTCAGGCCGATCACCGGGCAGCCGGTCTTCAGGGCGAGCTCCATCAGGGCGACGGTCTTCTCCCCGAAGGCCTCACCCATGCTGCCGCCGAACACGGTGGAGTCCTGGGCGAACACGCACACCGGGCGCCCGTCGACCGTGCCGTACCCGGTGACGACACCGTCGCCGTACGGGCGGCGGGCGTCGTGCCCGGCGGGCCGGGCCCGGACGAACAGGCCCGTCTCGGTGAAGGAATCCTTGTCCACGAGCCGTTCGATCCGCTCCCGGGCCGAGAACTCCCCGCGTCTGCGCGGCCCGCCCGGGGCAACCGCCTGGTCCCGGCGGTGCTCCAGGCCGGCGACGCGTTCCGCGGTGCCGTCGCGTACCTGCGACGCTGTCTCCGCCGGACCGGATGCTGTCACCTCTGTGCTCACAACCACCTCCGAAGCGGTTTTCGAATATGGCAGCGAGGAGAGGGGGTGCCGTGCGCATCAGCGTTCTTCGTGGGGGAGATGAGTCCTCACGGGCGAGGTTTCATCCCCGCGTGACAAGGGAAGGTCCGGCGGCCACCGAGGTCCGGCGCGATTCAGTCGCCCGATTGCTGAATACGTTCTCCTTCTTCTATTGGACCCCCGGCCCCACGGCGTCCAGGCTGGAGTGCACCATCGCCCGACAGCCGGAAGAGGTCACGAACCCATGCACACCCGCCGCATCGGTGACGTCGAGGTCAGCGCGATCGGCCTGGGCGCGATGCCCATGTCGATCGAGGGACGACCGGACCAGGAACGCTCCCT
The DNA here is from genome assembly GCF_055578235.1 of Streptomyces sp. NPDC033136. NCBI lineage: Bacteria > Bacillati > Actinomycetota > Actinomycetes > Kitasatosporales > Streptomycetaceae > Streptomyces > Streptomyces sp. NPDC033136. The sequence continues at coordinate 175,365 of NZ_JBVIPD010000003.1, read as the reverse complement.
CGCCACTCTCCACGCCGCGCTCGACGCCGGTGTGACCCTGATCGACACCGCCGACGCCTACCACCGGGACGCCGACGAGGTCGGCCACAACGAGACCCTGATAGCCAAGGCCCTCGCCTCCCACGACCGGGGCGGCGACGTCCTCGTCGCCACCAAGGGCGGACACCTCCGCCCCGGGGACGGCAGCTGGACGCTCGACGGCAGCCCCCGCCACCTCAAGGAGGCCTGCGAGGACTCCCTGCGCCGGCTGGGCGTGGAGGCCATTGGCCTCTACCAGTTCCACCGTCCCGACCCGCGCGTCCCCTACGCCGAGTCCGTCGGCGCGATCCGGGAGTTGCTGGACGAGGGCAAGATCCGCATGGCCGGCATCTCGAACGCGAACCCCGAGCAGATCCGGCAGGCCGACGACATCCTCGGCGGCCGGCTGGTCTCCGTGCAGAACCAGTTCTCCCCGGCCTTCCGCTCCAGCGAGCCGGAGCTGCGCCTGTGCGACGAGCTCGGCATCGCCTTCCTGCCCTGGAGCCCCCTCGGCGGGATCTCGAAGGCCGGCGGACTCGGCTCGGGTCACGCGCCCTTCGCCCGCGTCGCCGAGGCGCACGGCGTGAGCCCGCAGCGCGTCTGCCTGGCGTGGATGCTCGCCAAGTCGCCCGTGGTCGTCCCGATCCCGGGCGCCAGCCGCCCCGAGACCATCCGCGACTCGTTCGCCGCCACCGGCCTCACCCTGACGCCGGCGGAACTGGCGGAGCTGGACGCCGCCTGAGCGGACCATGAGACCCGGGAGCGGCCACGCGCCGCCCCGGGTCTCATGCTGCGGACGCCCGGCGACGGCGCCGCGCGATGCAACGTGCTGCACCGCAGCCAACCGGTCACATCCGATCAGTTCTCGTCAAATCCGCCCCAGGTGAGAAAATCGTGTGAATGTTTCCACGTGGTTCGGGCATACGCAGCGAAAACAGAGAGAGGGGCGCTACGTGCTTGTACCGGACCGGAAGATCGTCAGGGAGTTGCTGACGCGGTACGCGTCGCTGAGGATCGCTCAGTCGGAGAGGCACGTGCCGACGGCGGCACGCGAGCTGGAGGACGTCAGCTACACGCTGTGCGTGATGATGGGGACGTCCGACATCAGCGACGCCATTGCCAAGGCGGACGTCCTGCTGCTCACCGAGGGACGGCCCGATGCCGCCGACGCGGACGGGGAGAACGGCCTGACGCTGGTCGGCTGACAGTCGGTGAGGCCCGGCACCGACCGGGCACCTCGCCTCGGCGGCCCCTTCCCAGGGGCCGCCGAGGCGTTCGTCCGCCCGTGGAACGCCGTGCGGTACGCGTGCGGCGTGGTGCCGACCACCTTGCGGAACCGCTCCCGGAACGCCGTGGGCGAGCCGAACCCCGCCTGGCGCGCGATCCGCTCGACGGAGTGGCCGGTGTTCTCCAGCAGGTACTGGGCCCGCCGTACCCGCGCCCGCAGCAGCCACTGCAAGGGCGTGGTGCCGGTCTGCTCGCGGAAGCGGCGGCTGAAGGTCCGCTCGCTCATCCCCGCCCGCGCCGCCATCGCGCCGAGCGTCACCTCGTGCGCGAGGTGGTCCTCGATCCACTCCAGCAGCGGTTCGAGCGCTGAACCCCGGGGCACGGGCGGGTGCTCGTGCACGATGAACTGGGCCTGGCCGCCCTCCCGTTCCAGCGGCATGACCGACATCCGGGCGATGTTCGCCGCGACCGCCGATCCCAGGTCGCGCCGGATCATGTGCAGGCACAGGTCCAGCGCGGCGGCGGCACCGGCCGAGGTGAGGATCTGCCCGTTGTCGACGTACAGCACGTCCGGGTCCACCTCGACCCGCGGGAACCGGCGGGCCAGCTCGCCCGCGGCCACCCAGTGCGTGGTGGCGCGCAGCCCGTCCAGGAGCCCGGCCTCCGCCAGCACGAAGGTGCCCACGCACACGGACGCGATCCTGGTACCGGCCTCGGCCGCTTGCCGCAGGGCCGCCAGTACCCGGGCGGAGGGCGGACCGGCCTCGGGCGAGCAGCCCGGCACGATGACGGTGTCGGCCTCCGCCAGGGCCTCCAGCCCCTGGTCGACGCGCAGGGTGAACCCGCCGTCCGCGCGCACCTCCGGTGTCTCGGCGCAGAGCCGGACCCGGTAGGCGGGCCGGCCATCTGGAAGGCAGGTCCAGGCGAACGTCTGCTGGGGCGCCGCCATGTCGAACGGCACCACTCGGTCGAGGACCAGGATCGCCACGGAGTGCATGACCGCCACCCTAGGCGCGTTCCCGCCAGCGCTGTGACGCGGGGACCGGAGCGGGGCCGGAGGCGGAGGCGCAGGTCAGGCGGGTTGGCGAGAATCCGTTGGAAGCTGTCGTTTCAGCCCATGGGCGATCACGCCCGGGCTTCCTAGCGTGGGCCCGGCACGGTTGATCGCATTCATGGAAAGAGTCCCGGTGACCAAGATCCTGCTGTCCCTCCATGTCCTGGCCGCCATCGTCGCCGTCGGCCCCGTGACCGTCGCGGCCAGCATGTTCCCGCCCGCGGCCCGCCGTGCGGTCCCCGGGGCAGGGGCCGGCCCCGACCCGTCGGCGGTCGGCACGGTCGCCCTGCTGCACCGCATCTGCCGCGTCTACGCCGGAGTCGGGCTGTCCGTCCCGGTCCTCGGGTTCGCCACCGGCGCCGCTATGGGCGTCCTGGGAAGCGGCTGGCTCGTCACCTCCATCGCGCTGACCGCCGCGGCCGCCGGCGTCCTGGCCGCCTTCGTCCTGCCCCGCCAAGAGGAACTCCTCGGTCAACTGAAGGGCGAGCAGGCCGTCGACCACCGGAACACGGTGCAACTCGCCATGCTCACCGGCATCTTCAACCTGCTCTGGGCCACGGTCACCGTCCTCATGATCGTCCGGCCGGGTTCCACGACGGGAGCCTGAGCGCCGCGCGTTCGCCTGTCACGGATGTCCGGTCTGCGTCAAGTCATCCCACGGAATTCACACTCCGGGATACCGTGCCGCCTACACTCGCAGTCTCGCCCCGCAGGGGGCCGACGAGCAGAAAGGCACGTTGACGGGTGTTCCAGGATTCCCCCATCTACGACCGACTCATCGCGGAGCGCGGCGATGTACCCGCACAGGTGCGCCGCGAGGCCGAACGTGTGAGCCGGGAACTGGAGCTGGTCATGCGGCCCTCACAGTCCCTCGGCTACGACCGCCCGCACGCCCCCGGCACCGGCTGGCAGCGCACGGGCATGCTCCCCGGCCCGCGGCCGCAGTGAACCCGGCAGCGGGCCGGGGGCGGGGGGGGTCCAGGTGCCCCCTCCCCAAACCAGCGCTTTTGCACCATTTGGGGGAGAAGGAAAGACCAGAAAGAGACGGGGCAGCAAATCGG
>NZ_JBVIPD010000003.1:0-171995 GCF_055578235.1 Streptomyces sp. NPDC033136 | reverse complement strand
ACCCCCCCCCCCCACGGTGCGACCCCCCGCTCCCCCCCCCCCCCTCCCCTCCCCCCCCCCCCCCCCCCCCCCCCCCCGGGCCCGGTGCGCTCCGGGCCCCTCCTCAACGGACCGTCGTGTTCGAACCGTTGAGGCGCGACGGCCCGACCGGAACGGGCCGGGCCAGCCACTCGGCGATGGTGCGGGCGATCGGCTGACCCGTCTCCACCTCGACGAACCCGAACTGCCCCGACTGGTTGCACTCCAGGAACCACCAGGTCCCGTCGGAGTCCTCCACGAAGTCGAAGGCACCATAGGCCAGTTCGGCCTCATTCAGATAGGACCGGACGCCCGGCGCGATGCACGAGGGCACCTCCGCCGGGCGCCACGGCGAGCCGGGCGAGGCGAACCGCACATCCACCTCGTCCGGGTCCGCTTCCCCGGCGGTCGCCTTGCGGGCGGCCAGCATCCGCTCGCCCACCACGGTGAGACGGATGTCGGCCCGCTTGGCGATCCGCCGCTGCAGCAGCGTCGGCCCGAACGCCACGGCGGCGAAGTCCGCGTCCGGCGCGACCCTGCTGGTCGGCACGGCCCGGGGCGGGTCCTGCGGATGCGCGCCCGACACCGGCTTGACCACCAGGTCCGGATAGCGCTCGGCGAACTCGCGGGCGGCCCGCGGGAAGGTCGTGATCAGCGTCGCCGGCACGGGCAGGCCGCACCGCTGGGCGAGACGCAACTGCCAGGGCTTGTGCCGGGCCCGGCGGGCCGCGTCGGGGTGGTTCATCCAGCGCGCGTCCGAGCCCCGCAGGATGCCGTAGAGCGCCTGGGCGGCCTCCTCGGTCAGCCATGCGGACGGCTGGGCCGCCCGCCCGGCGGGGGTGCCGGGCCGGCGCACCCAGACCGAGCGCAGCCCCCCGATGCTCACCAGCCGACCCCCGGCGGACAGATGGCCGCGGAACCGGCCGTGGACGTATTCCCCGGAGAGCGCGACGCCACCGGTCAGATCGGCGGGGTCGACGCGGACCACCGGGACCCCCGTCGCGTTCAGGTGCACGACCACCATGTCCGCGGTCACGTCCTCCTCGCAGGTGAGGATCAGAACGGTCATCTTCGGCGGCCCGTGGTCAGTCGTCGAAGTGTGTCTTGGAACCGGCGGTGGACGTCGTGGTGCCGAACTCTCTCAACAGGGCGAAGTCGCAGGCGGCGACCCGGCCGTCGCGGAGCACGTTCAACTGCTGTCCGGCGTCGTACACGTACGGAATGGCAGCGTCCAACTCCACTGCCGGGCGCGCGTAGTTGAGCGCGAACGGTTGCATCGTCTCTCCCTCGTCGGTACTGCGCCGACCAGACGGTGATCCAGGGGCCGTGCCACCCGGTCCGCCGACTTGTTTCGGCTTCCAGAGACTTATACGAATCGAACGGGTGGTTGGTTTCCTTACTTTCCGTAGTCATGGGCCGGTTGCCGGTCCGGCTGGTGTGCCGTGCTGCGCTCCCGTTCGCCGAGGGAGCCACGGACGGTGCGCAGAGCGAGCAGCAGGACGCCGATGTCGTCCAGGTACACGGGGTCGGGCAGTACGTCGGCAGGCAACACGAAGTAGAGCACCGCGCCCCAGAAGACCCAGCGGGGACCCGTGGGCAGTCCCGCGCGCCGCAGATCGCGCCGGGTCCGCACCAGCCTGACGAGGATGCCGACAGCGAGGGCGAGGACGACGGCCGCGACAACCGCGGCCAGGATGATCACCTCTGTGCTCGTATCCACGGGCTGCCCTCCTCCTGGCGTCCGCGACACGGGGTGTCTCTTCCTGGATTCCCGTTTCCGGCGGCTGTATTGCGGCCGGGCCCGACATGTCGGCGAGTCGGCGGATTCTCCCGTGCGGGCGATCATCCCGGTGGCTCACCCGAGTGGCACGGCGTGACGGGGGCGCCTAGTAATGGTCAGCGTAACGTCGCTCGTCACACGACGGGGGCGCAGGAGCGGCCGCACTCTTCCCATGGAGGTGAGTATGACCACCTGCTCTTCATCACCCCGCTCGAACGAACCTGCCATACCGAACGAGTCGTACGGGTCCGCTCAGCCGTCCGCCGAGACCACCGTCGCCACCGGCACCCACCAGGTGGAACAGACGAGCGCGCAGCCCGCCGGCTCGTACGAGGCATTCGGTCCGGCCGGGCGGCCGGACATCGAGCCCGGCGCCCCCGGCTGTCACTCGACGGACGGTGCGGGCGCCCGGCCCGCCGCGCCCGGCCCGGACCGGTCGAGCCAGGCCGCCGCCGGGCCCGCCACCCCGGTCGCGGACGATGCGGACATGAACTCCGGCCGGCCCGCCACGCCCGTCCCGAACCGGTCGGAGCAGGCGTATGCGCGGGCCGCGGCTCCCGGCGGCCCGGGCCAGCCGGACGAGGAGCGTGCCGGGACCGCCGCCCCCGGCTTCGGCCGGTCGGGCGAGGCGCACGCGCGAGCCGCAGCCCTTGACGCGGGCCAGGCGGACGAGGCGTCCGCGCGGGCCGCAGTCCCCGGCCTGGACCAGGCGGACCAGTCGTCGGCGCGGCCCGCTCCCTCCGGCTCGAACCCGGCGGACGAGCGGTCCGCCGCGCTGGGTCAGGACTGGACGGACCCCGCGGAGGCGCGCCCCGCCCCGACCGCACAGGACTGGCTGGATCCTGCTGAGGCACGGCCTGTTGCTCCCGTCCCGGACGGTACGGATGGTACGGACCGTACGGACCAGGTCCCGGCCGAGCCCGCCGCGCCCGGCCCGCACGAGGCCGCGCAGTCTCCCGCGCCCGGCCAGGACGAGACGGACCCGTCGGCCGCGCGGCCGTTCGTCATCCGCTCCCTCGACGACAACCCGGTGGAACTCCGGCCCGGCACCGGGACCGCCGCCGGTGCGCCGTACGGCGACGCGGTGAGCGACCTCGTACACGCCGCCGTGGCCGACCGGCCGCTGGAGGAGGTCGTCGACCTCATCACCTCGCTGGAGGAGTCGCCCGACCACACGCAGGCCAAGGTCGACGCGCTGCGCACCGCCGGGGTGAGCCGGCCCGTGGAGGACGTCTCCCGGCTGATCGCCCTGCTGACGAAGCCCCCGCGCGACGCCGACTGCGCGGACGAGGCGATCCGCGCCGCCGCCCACCGCCCGGTGGAGGAGGTGACCCGGCTGGTGACGCTCCTGCACAAGGAGCCGCAGATGCCCCACGTCCGCGAGGAGGCCCTCCGGGCGGCCGCCACCGGCAGGTCCGTCGGGGAGCTGGTCGAGCTGATCGACCGCCTGGGCCTTGAGCGGCTGGACCGCAACGGCCGTCCGCCGGCCGGGACTTCGAGCCCGGACGGCGAGACCGGGGAGCCGGAGAAGCCCGGCTGGCCGGGCAAGCGCCGTGCGGCACGCCCGGCTTCGGCCCGTGAGACCTACCGGACGCTCGGTGACCCGTCCGCGGACCGCGACCGCACGACGGACCGGCTCGGCAGGTCCGTGTCGTGGTCGGGCTGGATCGCCGCCCTGGCGCTGGCCGTCTGCGCGGTGGCCCACTTCCCGCTCCAGCGCGGCGACGCGTCCCTGCGACTGCACGCCGTCGCCCTCGGCCTGTCCGTGCTGTGCACGGTGCTGGCGCTGCTGCTGGCCCTGCGCCCCGTGGCACTGGTGCTGGCCGGGGCGGTGGTGGTGCCCACGGTGCTCGCCGGCACCCAGGCGTACGGGAGTTCCTTCCCCTCGGCGTCCCTGTCCCGGGCCGTGGACCTCGCGCTCGCCCCGCCATGGCTCGCCGCCGGAGTCTCCGTGTGCGCGGCGCTGCTGTCCCTCGTCGCCCTGGTCTTCCGCGCCCTCGCACCGATCGCCGCCCGGCAGTGGGAGGCCGTGCCGACGGCGGAGATGCGCGGTACGGCGGAGTGATGCCTGGAGAGCGCTCCTCAACCACGCGCCCGGGTGTGCCGGAGTGCCCGGTCGGTGACCCTGATGCGATGCGGGACCGGACCGACCCCTGACGCGGTCGATCCGGTCCCGCTGTCCTCGACGGGCCGCACACACGCAGGCGCCACTGCTGCAGGCCGACGGCGCCGGGCGGCCTGCCCGCTCGCCTCGATCCCGGCGACGTCGGCGCGCATGGGCACGGGCACGCGGGTACGACGCCAGGTCCGACTCGGCGAAGTCACCGAACGCGGCGTCCATGGCGCTGCCCTCGGTGAGCGCCATGCCCAGGCCCATCGTCATGCCGCCGGCGCATGCCGCTGACGCGAAGCGTGGTCTGCACGTGGTGGGCCAGGGCGTGGGGGACCTTCCCGGGCGGTCCGTACTGCCGTACGGAGCGCGTCTCCACCAGGGCACGAGTGTCACGCGCGCCGGGAAAAGGTCCTCCTACGGTTCCGACTGCCCCGACTGGGCGTCGGGGCTCTCCCCGTCCCGGGACGGAGCCGCGGGGCGCCGGGCCTTGAAGCGCTCGAACGTCCGGGTGAGCTGCTGCAGCGGGGACGCGGCCTGCGCACCGGACGGGTCCTGCCGGGGCGGCGGTACGGCCTCGCCGGACTCCTGGTAGGCGGCCAGGGCCTCGTGAGCGCGCTCGGCCGCCTCCCGGTACAGGTCACGCGACTTCGTCATGGCCTCCAGCGCCTCGGCGTACATGGCCACCAGACCGCGCTGGCGCTCCAGTTCCTCCTGGAGCGTCAGCAGGTGCCAGTCCTCCCGCAGCGCGGTGAGGGCGGCCGCGGCGCCGTCGGGCAGGGGGCTCGGCAGGCCGGCGAACCGCGTCACCGTCTCGACGAGGTCGACCGGCTCCGAGCCGTCGAGGAAAACGGCGCGCACGGAGATGGCCTGGGCGTCGTAGCCCTCCGGGGCCGGGTTGCCGGGCAGCACCACGGCACCGCCGCGCGGTACCTCGACGCCGGACTCCCGCAGGGCCCAGTTCAGGCCCCGCAACTGCTGCGGGGCGGCGTGATGTTCCACCACGCGGTGGCGCAGGCCCGGCGGAAGCCATCGTGCCAGCGGCGTACGCCCCCGGTCGTCGGTGGTCATCGCCTCGTGCACGACGACGTGGATGTGCCACCCGCCGCGCACGGCGTTCCGCAGCAGGCGGCGGATCTCCCGGTCGTCCTGGGGGAGCGGGTTGATCTCTCCCAGGGAGAGACGCGTGTCGGGGTCCTCGTCCCAGGCGGTGCCGGGCTCCTGAGGCCAGAACAGGCCGGCCGGGGACGGCCAGGCGTTGCTCCAGCGCTGCTCGGCCTCCGCGACCAGCAGCCACTCCTGCCCGCCGCCCAGGCCGGGCGTCACGCTCAGCCGGGCACGGACGGCCACCCCGTCGCCGGCCCGCCACCGGGCCTCGAAGACATGCTCCTCCGGGGCGGCCGCGTCCTCGGGCAGTTCGAGGAAGTCGTCGATGGTCCCGCTGTCCTTGCGCTGCTGCAGAGAGCGCCGGAGAACGTCTTCCGCGTCACCCGGGGCGTGGCGGCCGCGCGCGAGCCAAACCGTGGCGGGAGTCGGGGGGCGGACGGTGCTGGAAGTCGGCATGGGTCCATCTGTGAGCTGGGGTATGTGCGCCTGCCAGTATCGTCGCCGCAGGCCGACGGGTGCTACCCGGGGTCGCACCCGGCTTCGGGTGTCGGTTGGGTACATATCTACGAGCCCTCACCTGCCCGGCCGCCGCTCGCGGTGTGGTGGCCGCCCGGCGCGCCGGGGACAGCGTCCGGGTCGGCCGGGCCGCGGGCTGCTGTGTCGTTCTGGAGCCGTGCCGTCGGTCATGCCGACCGCTTACCCGTGCTGAGCTGTGCCATGTGACGCGGCGGCGGCGCGATGCGGTACCGGGCGGCGCCCTGCGGTGGTGCCGGGTGCGCGGGATGTGCGCCCTGCGCGCGGGGTGTGCGCGCCGCGCGCACATCGTCGGACTTCACGCGTGGCCCGCCCGGCGAACGGTACCGACAATGGTGCGCGGGCAGGACCCGCCCACCATCCGCATCGGGGCGGGTCCTGCCCGCCCTTCCCTTCTTGCGCCGGTCAGGTACCGTCCCGCGCCTTCACGAACCGGTGGGCGCCGGGGCCGCCGTGCAGATCGACCACGGCGGCGCCGTTGCCGTTGGCTCGGAGTACGGTGCGTACTCCGGTGGTCGTACGCGTTCCTCCCGGGCCGCACTTACCGTGACGCCGTGAGCCCTTCTCTCGCCGGGTACTGGGCGCCGCGTCGGGGACGGTCCACTTCGGCTGGTTCGACTACGAAGCCGCCCCGTAGCAGTGCCTGCGCCAGGTGGTTTCCGGGTATCGGCGTACAGCGGACCCCTCAGAGCGCGGTGCCCGTCTCCTCGGCCAGGGTCCGCACGAGGCGGTCCTGGAACGCCTCGTCGTGCACGGCGTCATGCGGCTGCAGCCGCCGGCCGTGGTACCAGTACCCGCCGGTGGTCAGGGCCTCCGGCTCGTCGCTCGTCACCAGCCACTCCTGCGTCCGATGGCCGAGTGCGAGGTCGTCGGGCGCGCCGGGCCCGCCCATCTTCGTCGGCACCCAGCCGGGATCCACGGCGTTGCACAGCACTCCGGGGCGCAGCCGGGCCACGGCGGCCGCGAGGGTCGTGACGAAGAGCTTGCTGTCGGAGTACGACCCCGCACTCCCGCCCCGCCAGTCGACCCCGTCCAGCGAGGGGCGCCCGCCGAAATGCGAGCCGCTGCTCAGGTACACCAGCCTGCGCGGCCCGCGGAGCAGGGCCGTCAGCAGATGCGGTGCGACGATGTTGACCGGCATGACCGCCGGTCCGCTCCACACTCCGGCGTTGTGGATCACGGCGTCGAGCGGAGGCGCCTCGTTCAGCTCGTCGGCGACGCGCCGCACGGCGTCCCTCCCGGCGAAGTCACCCACCACGATCCGGGCCCCCCGCCCGACGAGTCCGTCGAGGCTCGCCGCGCGCTCCTGGTTCCGGGCATGCACGACCACGTCGTGCCCCGCTGCCGTCAGCGCCTCCGCGGCGGCCCGCCCGAGCCCGTCGGTGGAACCGGTCACCAGGACTCGCATGAGACTGCCTCCCTCTGTCAACGTCGTGCCCAGTGTGCGCGCTGTGGGCAGGGGAGGTGAGGAGGAGATCGCTGGGGCCCCGTGAGGTCGGCCCGCGCTTTGTTCAGGGCCTGAAAGGTGGGTTAATCTGCGGCGTATTTCCTCGTCACGCGCACATCCGTGAAGACGGAAATGCCGGCACGACAGCCGGGCCGTCCCTTCGGTCCGGGGGAGTTCCGAGTTCTCGGCGTGCGAGGACTCCTGGGGAGCGGAACGAGGGTGCGCATGACCAGCGACAGCACTGGGGTCGTCGATGCGGTGCCGGGCGACCAGGAGCTGCGGCGGCTCCTGGCCGGCCTGACCGCCGTGCGGGACGGCGACTTCGGTACGCGGCTGCCGGACGACGCCGACGGCCTCATGGGCGACATCGCCAAGGTCTTCAACGGCATGGTGGACCAGCTCTCCGTCTTCACATCCGAAGTCACCCGGGTCGCCCGCGAGGTCGGCACCGAGGGGACGCTCGGCGGGCAGGCGGAGGTGCCGGGGGTCTCGGGCACCTGGGCCGACCTGACCGACTCGGTCAACGCCATGGCGGGCAACCTGACCACCCAGGTCCGCGACATCGCCCAGGTGGCGACCGCGGTGGCCAAGGGCGACCTCTCGCAGAAGGTCGACGTGCCCGCACGCGGCGAGATCCTCCAGCTGAAGGAGACCGTCAACACGATGGTCGACCAGCTGTCCGCGTTCGCCGACGAGGTCACCCGCGTGGCCCGTGAGGTCGGCAGCGAGGGACGGCTCGGCGGGCAGGCCCAGGTGCCGGGGGTGGCCGGTGTCTGGCGTGACCTGACCGACTCCGTGAACCACATGGCGGGCAACCTCACCAGCCAGGTCCGCTCCATCGCCCAGGTCACCACGGCGGTCGCCGAAGGCGACCTCTCGCAGAAGATCACCGTCGACGCGCGCGGTGAGATCCTGGAGCTGAAGAGCACGATCAACACGATGGTCGACCAGCTGTCGGCCTTCGCGGACGAGGTCACGCGGGTCGCCCGTGAGGTCGGCACCGAGGGCCGCCTCGGCGGCCAGGCCGACGTCAAGGGTGTCAAGGGCACCTGGCGTGACCTGACCGACTCGGTGAACTTCATGGCCGGCAACCTCACCGGCCAGGTCCGCAACATCGCCCTGGTCGCCACCGCCGTGGCCAAGGGCGACCTCTCGCAGAAGATCACCGTCGACGCGCGCGGTGAGATCCTGGAGCTGAAGAGCACGATCAACACGATGGTCGACCAGTTGTCCGCGTTCGCGGACGAGGTCACGCGGGTCGCCCGTGAGGTCGGCACCGAGGGCCGCCTCGGCGGCCAGGCCCAGGTGCGCGGCGTGTCGGGCACCTGGAAGGACCTCACCGACAACGTCAACGTGATGGCCTCCAACCTGACCGGCCAGGTCCGCTCCATCGCGCAGGTCGCCACCGCCGTGGCCCGCGGCGACCTGTCGCAGCGGATCACGGTCGAGGCCGCGGGCGAGGTCGCGGCGCTGGCCGAGGTCATCAACACGATGGTCGACACCCTGTCGGCCTTCGCGGACGAGGTCACCCGCGTGGCCCGTGAGGTCGGCACCGAGGGCCGCCTCGGCGGCCAGGCGCACGTGCCGAACGTCGCCGGCACCTGGAAGGACCTCACCGACAACGTCAACTCGATGGCCAACAACCTCACCGGCCAGGTCCGCAACATCGCCCTGGTGACGACCGCGGTGGCCAGGGGGGACCTGTCGAAGAAGATCGACGTGGACGCCCGCGGCGAGATCCTCGAGCTCAAGACGACGATCAACACGATGGTCGACCAGTTGTCCGCGTTCGCGGACGAGGTCACGCGGGTCGCCCGTGAGGTCGGCACCGAGGGCCGCCTCGGCGGCCAGGCCGAGGTCGAGGGCGTGTCGGGCACCTGGAAGCGCCTGACGGAGAACGTCAACGAGCTGGCGGGCAACCTGACCCGGCAGGTGCGGGCGATCGCCGAGGTCACCAGCGCGGTCGCCGAGGGTGATCTGACCCGCTCGATCAACGTGGAGGCGTCCGGCGAGGTCGCCGAGCTCAAGGACAACATCAACTCCATGGTGGAGTCCCTGCGCGAGACCACCCGGGCCAACCAGGAGCAGGACTGGCTCAAGACCAACCTCGCCCGGATCTCGGGCCTGATGCAGGGACACCGCGACCTGCCCGTGGTCGCCGAGCTCATCATGGACGAGCTGGTCCCCCTGGTGTCGGCCCAGTACGGCGCCTTCTACCTCGCCGAGGACGGCGACGACGGACCCGAGCTGCGGCTCGTCGGCTCCTACGGCTATCCCGAGGACAGCAGCCGGCCCGCTCGTATCGCCTTCGGCCGCACCCTGGTCGGCCAGGCCGCCCGCAGCCGGCGCACCATCGTCGTGGACGAACTGCCGACCGGCTACGTCACCATCTCCTCGGGCCTGGGCGAGGTCGTGCCGACCGCGCTGGTGCTGTTGCCCATCGTGGTCGAGGGCCAGGTCCTCGGCGTCATCGAGCTGGCGTCGGTCTCCCGCTTCACCCAGATCCACCGGGACTTCCTCGAGCAGCTGATGGAGACCCTCGGCGTCAACCTCAACACCATCGTGGCCAACGCCCGCACCGACGAGCTGCTCGTCGAGTCGCAGCGACTCACGGTGGAACTCCAGGCCCGCTCCACGGAGTTGCAGGTGCAGCAGGAGGAACTCCAGCGTTCCAACGCGGAACTGGAGGAGAAGGCCTCGCTGCTCGTGGCGCAGAACCGGGACATCGAGGCGAAGAACCTGCAGATCGAGCAGGCCCGGCAGGAGCTGGAGACCCGCGCCCAGCAGCTGTCGCTGGCCTCGAAGTACAAGTCGGAGTTCCTGGCCAACATGAGCCACGAGCTGCGCACGCCGCTCAACAGCCTGCTCATCCTGGCCCAGTTGCTGGCGCAGAACCCGTCCCGCAACCTCACGCCGAAGCAGGTCGAGTACGCGCAGATCATCCACTCCGCCGGCTCGGACCTGCTCCAGCTGATCAACGACATCCTCGACCTGTCGAAGGTCGAGGCCGGCAAGATGGACGTCGCGCCCGAGCGCGTGCCCCTGCGCCAGCTCATCGAGTACGTCGAGGCCACCTTCCGGCCGATGACAACCCAGAAGAGCCTGGAGTTCACCGTGACCACCGCGGCCGGCGCGCCCGCGGACCTGCTCACGGACGACTCCCGGCTGCGCCAGGTGCTGCGCAACCTCCTGTCGAACGCGGTGAAGTTCACCGAGCAGGGCGGCGTGGAACTGAGCATCGAACCCGCGGTGGACGACGAGGTGCCCCAGGGCGTGCTCCGGGGCGGTGCCGTGGTGGCCTTCCGCGTGAAGGACACCGGCATCGGCATCCCGGAGCAGAACCTGGAGACGATCTTCGGCGCCTTCCAGCAGGCGGACGGCACGACGAGCCGCAAGTACGGCGGTACCGGCCTGGGCCTGTCCATCACACGAGAGATCGCCCAGTTGCTCGGGGGTGCCGTGACGGTGGACAGCGCGCCCGGCCAGGGCAGTACCTTCACGCTCTTCCTGCCGGTGACCCGCCCCGACTTCGAGGAACTGCTCCACCACGGCAGGACCCCGGAGCGTGCCTCGGCCCAGCCCCTGCCTGAGGGGGCGTCCCATCCGGCGCCGGTGCCCCAGACCGGGCCCGGACCGCGGCCCCGGCGCCTGCTGGTCGTGGAGGAGCGGCCGCGCGGTCTGCTCACGCTCGTCGCGGAGAGTGTGGTCGCCGACCTGTCGCACGCTCGCACCGACGGCGGGCAGCGGCCCGCGGTCGACATCATCACCGCCGTCGGCGCCCAGGAGGCGGCCGGAGCTCTCGCGGCCGATCCGTGCCACTGCGTCGTCCTGGAGCTGGGCATGGGGGACGGCGAGGCGTCCCGCTTCCTCCAGGCACTGGAGGGCGACTCGGCGCTGACGAGTGTTCCGGTACTGGTGCACAGCAGCCACCCCACGGATGCCGCCCTGGACGAGTCGATCCGGTCCCGCTCGGCGGGCGGGGCACTGGAGTTGCTGTCCAGCCTCGACGAACTGCGTGAGCGCATCGCGCTGCACCTGTCCGCGGAGGAACCCGGGGACGTGCTGTCCCTGGTCCGGCCCGAGGAACCGCAGCCCCTGACACCGCCCCTCGTCGACGACGCGCCGGCGGGCCGCACCGTCCTCGTCGTCGACGACGACGCGCGCAACCTCTTCGCGCTCAGCGGGATCCTGGAGCTGCACGGCTTCCGTGTCCTGCACGCGGAGAACGGGCGCCGGGGCATCGAGACGCTGGTGAACAACCCGGACGTCGCCATCGTGCTGATGGACGTGATGATGCCGGAGATGGACGGCTACACCGCGACGGCGGAGATCCGCAAGATGCCGCAGTACACCGAGCTGCCGATCATCGCCGTGACGGCGAAGGCGATGCCCGGTGACCGGGACAAGAGCCTCGCCTCGGGCGCGAGCGACTACGTCACCAAACCCGTCGACACGAGCGACCTCATCGCCTGCGTCCGCCGCTGGCTGCCCTCCTGAGCACGCCGGCGCCCGACCCGCACGCCAGCGGGCCGGGCGCCCCGCAGGGCCAGCCGTTCCGCGCCCCAGGGCGCTGAAGCCGAGGAGCATCCACACCGTGAGCATGTCCGAGCAGCCGCGCGAACCGGGCCGGGCCGGTGAGCCGCAGCGCGACTCTGCCGCCGGCCCGGCGTCTTCCTTCCCGTCGGAGACGTCTGACGGGTCGTCGGTGACTTCCGACGGGTCGTCGAGGACCACCGGTGGGTTGTTGAGGACCTCCGGTGGGGAGGCGGGCGTGTCCGGTGGGGAGGCTGCAGCTCCTGGTGGGCGGGCGACGGCCTCTGATGGGGAGTCGGCAGCTCCCGGTGGGCGGTCGGCCGTGCCTGACGGGCAGCCGAAGGCCTCCGCTGGGGAGGCGGGTGCCTCCGGTGGGGAGCAGGCAGCTCCTGACGGGCGGGTGACAGCCTCCGGTGGGGAGGCGGGCGTGTCCGGTGGGGAGGCGGCAGCTCCCGGCGGGCAGCCGACGACCTCCGGTGCGCAGTCGGACGTCCACGGTGGGGAAACCAAGGTTCCCGGCAAGCAGCCGAAGGCCTCCGGTGGGGAGCCGGCGGCTCCCGGCGGGCAGTGGCTGATCTCCGACGGGCAGCTGGTGTCCGCGGACGGGCCGCTCGCGGAACTCGGTGGTGTCTCACCCGCCTCTCCGGTGGGCCGGCTGGCGGCCACTGTGGAGCGGCTCAGCAGGGAGGTGCGGGCCGCCCAGGCCGAAGCAGAGGGCCGTGCCCTGATCGAGCTCGCCAAGGGCGTCCTGGTCGAACGCCTGAAGTGCGGTCCCGCCCAGGCCGCCCGCCAGCTCGCCGAGCTGGCCGACCAGGCCCAGGTCAGCCCCCTGGAACTCGCCGTCGACGTCATCAACCAGGCCGCCCGGGACCGCATGTCCGAGGTGACGGACGCCTTCCTCGCCGCCACGAAGGCCGCCGACGAGCCGGAGACCGAGTCGGCCGCCGTGCGCCTGCGCGCGGCGGAGAGCGGCGTCCTGGCGGCGGACGACACCCAGGCCGTCGCCGACGCCCTCCTGGAGCAGGCGCTGCGCCCCCTCGGCGCGGTGGCCGTGGCCATATGGGCCGCGGGCGCCGACGGTTCGCTCAGCCTGGCGGGCTGTGCCGGCTTCTCCCCGGCCGAGGCCACCCGCTGGCGCTACGTCCCACCGGACGTGGTGACGGTGGCGCGGCGGGGCCTCATCGAGCGCGAGGGGCAGTGGATCACCAAGCTCTCGGCGACCGGACTGCCCACCGTCGGCCTGCACCAGCACCCGGACGGCGGCAGGGCCGCCCTGCCCGCCGGTACCGGGGGGCGCATCCACGGCGTACTGGAGATCGCCTGGCCGGTCCCCTTGGAGTCGCAGCCCCCGCAGATCGTCCGCCAGGTGGAGGCGCTGGCCGAACTGTGCGCCCACACGCTGGAGATGTACACGCCGGTGCACGGCGGGTGCCAGGAGCCGCGCGTCCTGCCGGACGCCGCGGAGCTGATGGACCTGGCCGACGGGCTGCACGACCCCGCCCTGGTCCTGGTGCCGCACCTGGACGGCGACGGCCACCTGGTGGACTTCCGCATCCAGCACGTGAACAGCCGCTTCCTGGACCCGGCCGGCCGGTCGCGGGCGGTCGTCAGCGGCGCCCTGCTGCTCGAGGCCTACCCGATGGCGGCCGGGGAGAGCGAACTCTTCCAGCGCGTCGAGCGCGTCTACGCCACCGGCGAGCCCTTCCGGGCCCGGCGCATGAACCTCACCGCCCTCGTCGACCAGGTCCCTCTCTCGGCGGTCGCCGACATCAGCATCAGCCGGCACGGCACCTCCGTACTCCTCATCTGGCGCATCGAGGACGAGACGGCGCGACTGGCGAGTCTGCTCCAGCACGCCCAGCGCCTCGGCCGTATCGGCGGGTTCGAGGAGAACGTGCTGACCGGTGAGATCACCTGGAACGGGCAGCTGTTCGACCTCTACGGACGCCCCCAGTCGAGCACCCCGGTGTCCCTGGAAGAGCTGCCGGCCCATGCCCACCCGGACGACGGCGTCTCCATCCGCCGCTTCCTGCGCACGCTGCTGCACCACCAGCGGCCGGCAGCCGCGGCCTTCCGGCTGCAGCGGCCGGACGGCGTGACCCGCCACATCCGGATCGTCGCCGAACCCGTGCTCGACACCGACGACCGGCTGCTCCTGCTCCGCGGCGCCTGCCAGGACATCTCGGCCCAGCACTGGACCGAGGTGGCGCTCGCCGCCACCCGTGACCAGCTGGCGCACACCGAGCAGCAGGCCACCGAACGCAACCGGCTGACCCTGCAGTTGCAGCACGCCATCATGCCCCCGACGCAGGCACCCTTGCAGGTGAGCGGCCTCCAGGTGGCCGTCCGCTACCGGCCCGCGGAGACCGAGCAGCTCGTCGGCGGCGACTGGTACGACGCCGTCGTCCTGCCGTCCCGGATGGTGCTGCTGTGCGTCGGGGACGTGGCCGGCCACGGCATCGAGGCCGCCACCAGCATGGTCGTCCTGCGCAACGCGCTGCGCGGCCTGGCGGTGACCGGGGCGGGGCCGGGCCAGCTCCTGTCGTGGCTCAACATCGTGGCCCACCATCTGACCGGCACCGTCACCGCTACAGCGGTGTGCGGCCTGTACGACCCGGTCCACCGGACGCTGCGCTGGGCCAGGGCGGGCCACCTGCCTCCGGTCCTCGTCCGGGGCAGGGAGGCGGCGCCCCTGCCCCTGGTCAAGGGCCTGCTGCTCGGTGCCGTCCCCGAGGCCACGTACGAGGAGACGGAGATCCAGCTGGCCCCCGAGGACACCCTGCTGATGTACACGGACGGCCTGATCGAACGCCGCGACCGCCCCGTCGAGGAGTCCCTGACCCACCTCCTGACCACCGCCCGTGCGGCGCCCACGACACTCGACCAGCAGCTGGACCGCCTGCTGACCTACAGCAAGTCGGACACGGACGACGACACGTGCATCGTGGGCATCCGGGTGGGCTGAGGGCATCGGGGCGCCGTAGGAGGAGAGACGCCGACGAGACTCTCGGGCTCAGGGGGTGTACACGGTGGGGCGGGGAGCTGTCGGCATCGTCAAGCATTCTGTCGAGTCTGCTGTTCGGCCCTGTTCGGATTCGTGAGCTTTTCGGTCCTCACGGATTGACAGCCGGGCGGCCCGCCGAGAACACTGCGTCAGACGCCTCGGGGTGAACTCGGTTGGATCCCAGTCGAATTGATTCGACGGGCCGCCGAACTCGGGTGTCGAACAGCACAGTTCGCGAAATCCCCCCATCCGCGCCACCCCCTCGTTCGAGGCGGGATTGCCTCGTGTCCGGCCGGCAGGCCGTGCGCGTTCCCAGTGGCCTGGCAGGCCGACGTCACCACCAGTCCGGGAAACTCCACCCCCACGACCCACTGTCCGCCGGCCGGGCCGCTCCCTGTGCGGCAGGCGGACAGGGAGGAGCGCCCATGTCCTCGACTCCGCGCCCGGTCCGGCTCCGCATCTCCGTCAACCCGTCGAGCGACCCGGCCGGCGGGCACGGCGGAATCCACCAGGTCGCCGCCTTCGCCCAGCGGGTCAAGGTGGGAGCCGGAGTGCGGGTCCCCGTTCACCGGCTACGTCATGGGCGCCTGGGATCCCGGCGCCAAGCGTCCCACCTCGTCATGGACGGCTTCACCCAGGCCTGAGCGACGGGCCGCCGACCTTCATCCGCACATCTCCGCAATCAAGGACGGGACCGTGATTGTAATGAGCATGGCATTGCGACGCCGGGGCGGACATGGCGCCCGGCTGGGATCAGCGGGCCTCCTGACGCTCGCGGCGCTCGCAGGCACCGTTACGGCGCACACCGCCGCCGCCGCGCCACAGGCACTGCCGGCAGGCTGTTCCGGCACCTCGCCCATCACCTGCCGCTACGCCGTCTCGCCCGGCACCTACGACGTGACGGTCTCCATCGGCGGGGCCACGGCCGGGCAGACCGAGATGTGGGTCGAGGCCCGGCGGCTGCTGCTTCCGGCCACGCGAACGGCGGCCGGAGCCGTCGCCACGTACTCGTTCACGGTCGACGTGCGCCAGCCGGAGGGCCAGCCCACCGGCCAGGGCGGCACCGGAAACCCCGGCCTGGACATCCGCTTCACGGGCGCCGGCCCGCAGGTCTCGGCCGTCTCCGTGAAACCGGCGGACCGGCCGCTGGTCGCCTACCTGGCCGGCGACTCGACCGTGTGCGACCAGCCAGTCGCCCCGTACACCGGATGGGGCCAGATGATCACGCCGGCGGTGCGTCCCGGCGCGGCCATCGCCAACTACGGCGACTCCGGCGAGAGTTCAGGAAGTTTCCTGAACAACTCCGCCCTGCTCCCCGCGCTGCTGGCGAAGGTGAAGGCGAACGACCCCGTCTTCATCCAGTTCGGCCACAACGACAAGCAGACCAGCGCGTCCGCCTACCGGAACAACCTCACCACCATGATCTCGCGGGTCCGGGCCAAGGGCGGCGTTCCGGTCCTGGTGACGCCACCCGTCCGTCGCCTGTTCGACGGTAACCGGCTCACTCCCACGGCCCTGCACGTCAACGGTGCCGGCGTGAACCTGCCCGCCGAGATGAAGGCGGTCGGTGCGGCGCAGCGGGTGCCGGTGATCGATCTGACCGCCATGAGCAAGGCCCTGGTCGAGTCCCTCGGGCCGTCCGCCTCCGCACAGCTCTTCCTCCGCTCCTCCGTGGACGGCGTCACGGACAACACCCACTTCTCGCAGTACGGCGCCACCCGGATGGGCGGGCTGGTGCTCCAGAGCATCCGGGAACAGAATCTGCCCCTCGCCGCCCACCTGCGCTGACCGATGTGCGTCGGCACCCGCCCCCCTGGGAGAGAACCGATGAGGAGCTTACGGACCGTCATCACCACCGCGCTGGTGATCGCCTTGTCGAGCCTCGGACTCGGCGCCGCCTCGGCGGCCGGCGGCACCGCGGCGAACTGCACCACCACCCGCACCGCGGCCCCGGCCGCACGAGCGGCCGCCCAGCCGGTCACCGTGTGGCTGGCCGGCGACTCCACCATGGCCAACCCGGGCTCCGCCCGGTGTCCGGTCGGCTGGGGCAGCCAGTTCGACGCCCTGTTCAACGCCGACGTCACCGTCAGGAACCAGGCGGTGGGAGGCCGCAGTATCCAGACCTGGCTGTACGAGGGGAACGTGAGCGGCACGAAGGGCTCCGACGGCGAGTGCCGCCTCACGTCCAGCACGTACTCGGCACGCTGGCAGGCGATGCTGAACGCGAGCACCGGCATGAAGGCGGGCGACTACCTGTTCATCCAGTTCGGCATCAACGACTCCTCCTCCACCTGCCCCCGGCACGTCGGCCCGGCCCGCTACCGGCAGTTGATGACCACGATGGTGCAGGCGGCACAGGCCCGGGGAGCACATCCGGTGCTGCTCACCCCGGTGGCCGCCCTCACCTGCTCCGGCAGTACGGCGACGAAGAACCGAGGCTTCGTCAACGAGACCTACGCGGTCGCGTCCGCCACCAGGGCGCCGGTCGTCGACCTGCAGTCGCTCAGCGTCTCGCTCTACAACGGCCTGCGTTTCTGCCCGCACAACGGCGACTTCGGATCGGGTCCCGTGGGCGCCTTCTTCTGCAACGACCGCACCCACTTCGAAGCCTACGGCGCGCAGCGGATCGCCGGTCTCGTCTCCGGTGACGTACGCCGGCAGAACCTTCCGCTCGCCGCGTATCTCAAGTAGGCAGCCCCACGGGTGCCCGCGCCGGGCCTCCCAGCGGGGCCGACGGGCTGCGACAGCGTGCGCCTTCCACGGGCGGCCCCCGTGGAGGGCGCACGCCCGCTGTCACGCGGGGCTGACTACGATGGTCCGTCGGCATCCGCCGGCACCGTGTCGGTCAACTGGTCAACCGGTCGACCGATGTCGGCAAAGGGCAGGAGGGGCACAGCACGATGAGGGGTCTCCGCGACGTCGTCGCACTCGATGATCCGGTAGGGGAGTCCCTCCGCGGCCACCACGCACATCTCGCGCGCCGGCTCGGCAGCGCTGTCAGCTACGTCCCCGGGGTCGCGACCTTCTCCGCCGTAGCCGCCGACGCGGGTCCGGCCGAGTGGGCCGACCTCGCCAAGCTCCTGGGCGGGGGCGAGTTCGCCGACCTGTTCAGCTGCCCGGCGACGCCACCGCCGGACTGGGAGCCGGTCTTCGTCCTCGAAGGCCGCCAGATGATCCGGACCGGCGAGAGCCGCCCCGCTTCCTCCCGTACCGAGCTCGACTCCGGCATCGTCGAGCTGGGCGCCGAGAGCGTGCCCGAGATGCTCGCCCTCGTCGAGCGGACCCGGCCCGGACCGTTCTGGCCGCGCACCCATGAACTCGGCACCTACCTCGGCATCCGCGAGGGCGGCTCGCTGGTGGCCATGGTGGGGGAGCGGCTGCGGCCTCCCGGATGGACCGAGATCAGTGCCGTCTGCACCGCCCCCGAGGCACGCGGACGCGGTTACGCCGCCCGTCTGGTGAGCGCGCTCGCCGCGCGCGTCGTGGCACGGGACGAACGTCCCTTCCTGCACGCGGCCGACGCGAACACGAGCGCCATCGCGCTCTACGAACGCCTCGGGTTCGAGACCCGGAAGCATGTGACGTTCCGCGGGTTCCGCACCCCGTGAGGCGGCGGCCCTGGCCTCGGCTCGGGCTCCCTGCGCACCCTGGCCATCACCTGTCAAGATGGTGACGAAGGATGCGGGGGGCACCGGGCCGATGTGCAAGGCTGGTCTCACGCGGACAGACCCGGACGGAGAGGTGGAAGTGCCATGAGCGACGTCGAGGAGAGAGCGCTGCTGGCGGGTGGCTGCTTCTGGGGCATGCAGGAGCTGATCAGGTCGCTCCCCGGAGTGGTCGGTACTCGCGTGGGCTACAGCGGCGATGACGACAAGCCCCGTCCCACCTACCGTGACCACGGAAAACACGCGGAGTCGATCGAGATCGTCTTCGACGCGGCCGCTACCGACTACCGCACGATCCTGGAGTACTTCTTCCAGATCCACGACCCGACCACGAGGAACCGGCAGGGCAACGACGTGGGCCTCAGCTACCGCTCCGCCATCTTCTACCTCGACGACGAGCAGCGTCGCGTCGCGCAGGACACCATCGCCGACGTCGAGGCGTCCGGGCTGTGGCCGGGTCCGGTGGTGACCGAGGTCGTACCGGCAGGCGCGTTCTGGGAGGCCGAGCCGGAGCACCAGGACTACCTCCAGCGCTACCCGGACGGCTACACCTGCCACTTCCCGCGCCCGAACTGGCGACTGCCCAAGCGCGACGAGTCCGTTTCCGGGTGAAGCCCGGCAACCCCGAGCCTCAGCGGCTGGCCACGTCGCCGTCGGACGGCGGCGTGGCCGGCCGGGTGGCGTCGCCCGCACCGGCGCCGCCCCTGCCCGGTCGGCGGGTCAGCGCGAGGTCGCGGCGGCAGTGGTCTTCTTGCGGGCGCGATACGCGGCTGCCTTGATCTTGTTGCCGCA
This sequence comes from Streptomyces sp. NPDC033136, assembly GCF_055578235.1. Lineage (NCBI taxonomy): Bacteria > Bacillati > Actinomycetota > Actinomycetes > Kitasatosporales > Streptomycetaceae > Streptomyces > Streptomyces sp. NPDC033136. The sequence goes on along the minus strand of NZ_JBVIPD010000003.1, from coordinate 153,005 downwards.
CGACTCCATACCGCACCACTGCCGCCGCATGCCGCGGGAACGGTCGAGGTAGACGCGGGTGCACTCCGGGTTGCCGCACTCCTTCAGCAGGGGGACCTCCGGGTCGCTGAGCAGCTCCACCCCCTGCCGGGCCACCGTGGCCAGGGCCTGCTCGGGGGTCGCGTCGGTGTGCCGGCCCGACAGGGTGAGCTGCGGTGTGACGGGGGTCTTGCGTGCGGCCGCGTTCAGCACGGCGAGTGCCTCGCGGTCGAAGTCCTCACCCAGGCGACGGTTCGTGACCAGTGCGTAGACGGCTTCCCGCACGGTGGTCGCCTCCCGGACGTCGTCCTCCTGGCCGGGCGTGATCGTGTCCACGAGTCCGGACTCCAGGTACCAGGCGTTGAGCCGCTCCGGCGTCACGAACATCTCGGACCGCGTCGAGCGCCGCGCGCGGAGCGTGGCCGCGAAGTCGAGGGCCGGGTGCCCGCAGACGAAAACATGGTCAAGGTTCACATCACCATCTTGACGGGTGACGCCGATGAGGCACAACGATCGTCACCGCTCCGCGTCGGCCACGGAGCTGCGTCCTGACACCTCCTGCTCGCTTCCGTTCACCCCGGTTCACCCGTCGCACGGTTCCCTGCACATTCCTTTGTCACTTCTTTGCGTCGAACGCCCTCAGTAACGGTATACAGGTCACCGACGTAGCCGAGTGGATGGACCACAAGTCGATCGAGGAGACGTATCGGACCTACCGGCACCTGATGCCGGGAAGCATCACGAAGGCTGCGCGCATTCTGGACGCGGGTCTTTGGGCTGCTGCCTGACTGTGGTGCTGAGCCAACCAGCAGGTTCTTCGCCTGCTGGTGGTACACGGCTCGGATGTAGTTTGACCAGCGAAAACAGCTCCGATGGCCACAAGCTGCGGACGGCTGGTCCGGGTATGGTCCGGATCTTGGTTCGACGTGTTCGTGGTGATGAGCGCTGCTCGCCTGTTGCGCTTGTACGAGATGACGGCCTCGGCACCCCTTCGAGACGCGACGATGGGCCGCAGATGACTGTCCTGACCGGGCTGCACCAAGGCTGGATCCGGCGCTGGCGGAGGCCAGCGGCGTTTCTTCGGCCCGGCCCTACAACCGTGGCGCTGTCCTCGCAGGGCCGCGACGACACTGCGTTGAGAATTCGTCCCGTGGGGGCTCGGTTGGCCGAGGCGGCGCGGCGGTGGGTTGATCAGTGCCTACCAGTAGTGCCTCCCGATCCTGTGACGCCCCCAGGTCATGGTCGCAGAACCACGGTTCGAAGGGGCGGCTCCGGCGCACTATGGCTGGGAGTGCGCTTCCGCTGCTTTCGCCATTCGTCGGCAGAGCTCCGCTTGGCGAGACCGGGGATGTTTCCGCAGTCCTGGTAGGTGACCGTTTTCAGGAACCTGCCCACCCACAGCCCGCCGGTGAGGTCCGCAACCCCGACAGCATCGCGCTGCTCGGCGAGGCATGCGGTCGCCTGTCCCGGCTGGAACGCTTCGAGGTACCTGCTCGCGCCGGTGATGTATGCGCGGCGATGTACGGTGCGGCCCCGCTGGGTTGGGCCCCGCGATCCGGCCGGAACCGGTCCGTCCTCACACACGCTTCAGCCCGACCGCATCACGGCGGACATCGAGGGTCTGGATGCGTGAGACGCGGTGAGCAAGGCGCCGTGGACGGCTGAGGACGCCGCCCGGGTGGCATAGCGAGCGGTGTCCGGAGGCCATGCGTCACGCTCCTGGTGGATCAGGAGAGAGACCGCGCCGTGCACGCCGGCACACAGCAGTCTGGCGGTTTCGGTCCTGCTCTCCACCGGTACCCCGGCATCGCGACAGGCTGTGACCTTGTCCCGGAAGTAGCGGAAGCATGCGTCTTCGTTCTGGCGACTGGCTTCGGTGGCGTCGCCATCCATCACCAGTCGGTACTGGGATGGATGACGAAGCCCGAATGCGATATAGGCGACGCAGGTTTCGTAGAGCGCCGTTACGGGATCCGGGATTCCCCGGGACACCGCTTCCAGCTCGATGAACAGTGAACTCCACACACGCAGGCACGTGGCATGGACGAGTTCCCTCTTCGAGGCGAAGTGGAGGTAGACGGCTGGCGGGGTGACGCCCGCACGTGTCGCTACCGCGCGAATCGTGAGAGCGTCGGCGTCGCCGTCCGCGAGCAGCTGATCGGCGATGTCGAGAAGCTGGTCGCGGAGCAGGCCGCCCTGGCCCTTGGCAGCGCGAACTCGGGAGCCGGCCATGGATAGGAACCTTCGGGAGGGAGCGGCATCAGGATGTCTTCGGTTTGACGGCAGTGACCACCTGAGTCACCCGGGCGCACAGTTCGCCTTGGGTGTCATGCACGTTGATCTCGACGACGGTGTTGCGCCCCACCCGCAGGGGACGAGCGGTCGCGACGACGTCCGTGTGTGCCGGCCGGAGGAAGTGCGTGGTCGACTCCACGGTGGCCGGTGCGGCGCCGGCCGGGCCGTTGAGGGCGGCACACACGGCAGCGCTCACGTCGGCGAGTCCCATCAACGCTCCGCCATGGAGGCCACCGCCCACCGTGGAAAGAGAGAGATCGTGCGCCAGTGTGGCTCGGACGCCGGCCGCCGTGATCTCGTCGAACACGACTCCGAGCGTCTTGGCGTAGGGCGCGAGGGCGTAGACGTCTTCGGCTGCGAGTGTGGGCACGGGCGACTCCCCATCTGAGTTAGTGGCGATAAGTTATCGGCGTTATCTCACTTCGTCAATACGGAACTTCCGGCCGGCCGGTCAGTTGTTCCCAGCGGCTGGGGCGGCGCGTCCTGGTCGACGTGAGGCCGCGGAGCGCGGCACGCCCTGGACCGAAGGGTGGTGAACGACTACCGCGCAGTCCTCTTGTGGGCGGTGGGGGCCGCGTCGCCAGGCGTTGTGCCGACGCGGCCCAGCGACCGGTCGGCGGTGCACAGGACCAGGAACAAGGTGGCCACGCCGATGAGCAGCCAGGCCATGGCATGCAGTCCGGAACTGGTGGCGCCGTCGCGGAAGAACACCGCGCTCGCCGCCGCCGCGAACAGTGCGCCGATGTACATGAACGTGCGCAGCAGTCCCGCGGACGAACCCATGCGGGCCGGGTCGGCCTGCGCGTACAGGGCGTTCTGGTTGGCCGGCCCGATCAACCCGTGCGGGACGCCCGCGACCGCGCTGAGCACGACGAGCAGCCAGACCGGGCTGTCGGCACGGAGGAGCAGCAACGCCACGCAGCCGAGGCACTGGAAGACCGCGCCGACGACGACTTTGCCCCGCACTCGGCTACGGCGTCCCGTCAGCGCGGTGACTCCGATCGCCGTCACCGACAGCGGCACCAGAAGCAGACCGGCCTGCGACGCGCTCAGTCCCCGGCCCTCCTGGAGCCACTGGCTGTAGCCGTAGAAGAAGGCGTACGACGTGGTGTGGGCGAGGCACTGTCGGGTGAACGTGGCGAGCAGCGGTACGTTTCCGCCGAGGACTCGAAGGTCTATGAACGGCTGGTCGGTGCCGAGTTCACGGCGGACGAACACCGAGCCCGCAGCCAGGCCGAGCGCCGGCAGATACCAGTGTGTGACCGCCGGGTTCATCAGGAAGAACATGAACGCGGTCAGTGATCCGGCGAACCACAGCATGCCCGGCACATCGATCCGTGTCGTCCTGCCCGAAGGCGTCGCGCGGGGTAGCCACAGTGCGCCCAGGACAAGACACAGGAGCGACAGCGGCACGTTGATGCCGAAGATCAGGTGCCAGCCACCCGCGCCGGTCAGCAGGCCGCCGAGAGCCGGGCCGACGACCGCGATGACCTGATTGGAAGTCGACAGCGCGGCGAGGACGCCACTCGGGTTCTTCCGGCCGGTGCGCTCGGACTCGGAGCGCAGCAGCGACATCGACGCCGGAAAGGCCGCAGAGGTTCCGAGTCCGAGGAGGACCCGGGAGGCGACCAGCACCCACAAGTTCGGTGCGAATGTGCCGAGCAGTCCGGCGAGGCCCGCCAGCGCGGTGCCCAGCAGATAGAGCCTACGTGGACCGAACGCGTCAACGAGCCGGCCGATCACTGGCTGACCGACGGCCGTCGCGAGGTAGAGGCCGGAGACCAGCCATGCCGTCTGCGAGGGGGGCACGTCGAAGGCACGGCCGATGGGGATCAGCGCGACCGCGAGCATCGAGGAGTTGATGGGGTTGAGAATCGAGCCCAGGATCATCGGTACGATCAGGCGACGGTCAAAACCGCCCTTCTCGGCCCGACGCGGCCTGCGCGCGGCTATTCGCGCCACGCTTGCGCGACCTTGTCGAGCAGTGCCATGGCGGTGATGACCGCCCGCACCTCCTCCTCGGTGCCGTGCTCTTGCAGGGCCCGGGCGAGCCACTCCTGACGGGCGAGGCGCTCGCCCCTGCGCCGTTCGTGGCCCCGGTCGGTGAGCGAGACAAGCTGCCGCCGCCCGTCATCGGGGTCCGGGCTGCGCAGAACGAGCCCGGCCGCTTCCAGGGCGATGACGGTCTTTGCCATGGACTGAGGCCGAACGCCTTCAGCAGCGGCGAGATCACTGGCGGAGGCGGGGCCGTTCCTGGCGAGGCGGCGCAGGACGGAACTCTGCGGCGGGGACGGTTCCCTGTCGCCGTCTCGGCCCACAGGCTCCTCGGCCGCCTCCAGGGCTCGCAGCTTGCGGCGGAGGCGACCGAACACCACCCAGATGTCGCCGGCTGCTTGCACGGCGGCCTCGGTCAAGAGGTCTTCGTCCGCTGGCACCATGCCCTCATGGTAGATAGGCAGCCCAGGCTGTACAACCTCGGCTGTCTATCTGGCGCCTTCAAGGGGCCGGTCTATCGGCGGTACTGTCGAGGAGGCTGCGGAAGGCCTCGCACATGCTGGTCTGGTCGCGGCGTTGGCCGCGGTGTCGGCGAGCGCCGCGTACTTCCAGGATCCGTGCGGCAGGGTCGGCTCCTCGAAGGACAGCACCCTCACACCCATGGTGCGCAGACCCGCCCGCTCGGCCTCACTGCCCGCCGCCTTCACCGCCTCCAGCGTGCCGTCCGGCACATCGTCGGCCTCCTTCGTGGCGAAGGTGACCTCAGCCACCGCCGTGCGCCCGTCCTCAGACGGTCACCTCCTCGGCCGGATCACTGACCTCGCTCACCCCGGACACCCGGCCCATGGCCTCCAGCGACCCCTCCAACGCCGCACGCAGATCCGCCTCACCCACCTCACGCCCCGCCGGCGCCTGGAACACCACCTGCGCCGACTGCACATCCGGCTCAGGGAAGTGCCACTCCATCCTGATCGGCGCCGTCTGTGCGGGAGAACCGGGAATCGAGCCGCTGTCCGCGAACGACTCCGCGAAAGACAGCCCCAGACCAACCACCACACCCAGAGCAACCAGCCACCCGATCAACATCCTCCGCCACCGCCGAGCACCCCACGCACCCAACCGGCACAAGAACGCAGCCATCAAAAACTCCCTCACTGCTCGAAAGACGACCCGCCACATCCTTCTCAGCAGACTTGACAACCGCCTCACACAGAACCTGAGGGTTTTCTGACGGTTCAGCTACGGCACCGTCAGATACGTCCGGGGCCTTTCGCCCGCTCCAGCCGGACCGGGAGCCGCGCGGCGAGGTAGTCGATGAGCGCGCTGACACGGCGCGGGACATGCCCGTCCTCCGCGATGAGGGCGTAGATGTCGGCGGCCGGTGTCGACAGGTGCGGCAGGACCCGGACGAGCTCGCCGCGATCCAGATGCGGCCTGACGTGCCACTCCGAGCGCATGATGACACCACGGCCCTCCAGAGCCCAGCCGGTCACCACGTCACCGTCGTTGCTGGACAGGCTGCCGTGCACCCGCACATGCCGGGGACGGTCCGCGTCCCCGAAGCGCCAGAGTGCGAAATCGCTCTCGTTCTCCCGCAGCACGATGCAGTTGTGGTGGGCCAGATCCTCGATGTCGGCCGGCGTGCCGTGCTCGGCGAGGTAGGACGGCGCCGCGCAGGGCAGGCGCCGGTTCTTGGCCAGACGCCGCATGCGCAGCGAGGAGTCGGGCGGCATGCCGACGTGGACGGCCACGTCGAACTCACGCTGGTGGGGCCGCAGTGGCAGCGCGGACGTCTGCATCCGGACGTGCAGTTCGGGGTGGGCCGCGGCGAACGCGCCGAGCAGCGGCGCGATATGCGTGCGCCCCAGACCGAGCGTGGCTTCGACGACCAGGGACCCGCGCAACCCCCCGGCCGTGTCGGTGATCGTGTCCTCCAACTCGCGTACCTGGTCGAGGATCGCCTCGACGCGCGCCGCGTACAGCTCGCCTTCCGACGTCAGCACGAGTCGGCGGGCGCCGCGTTGAACGAGCCGGACATTCAGGCGGCGCTCCAGCGCGCTGAGGCGTTTGCTGACGACGGGCAGGGAGCAGCCGAGTTCTCGCGACGCGGCCGTCAGCGTCTCGCTCGACGCGACCACGTGGAAGAACTGCAGGTCGTCCACGGCTGAACGGCTCTTGGGCCAGGGGCGACCAGAACGCCGAGAGCTTTCCATGGGGGAAAACGTACCTTGCCGGTTACGGGCTTGTAACGGCTGTCACCGCTGGCCAAGGTAGGAACCAGTCGCGCCGTGACCGGAACGCCTCTGGGCAGAGTGCTCACCACCGGACGTGCGCATCGATCACGTGGACAGGGAGTGGATTCGTGCCGCAGAGTTATCGCATCGCAGCGATTCCGGGTGACGGGATCGGCGGCGAGGTCGTCCCCGAGGGGCTGAGGTGCCTGCGAGCCGTTGCCGAGGTGCACGGGTTCGAACTCGACGTCACCGAGTTCGACTTCGCCAGCGCCGACTACTGGCTGAACCACGGCACGATGCTGCCCGGGAACTGGCGGGACGTACTCGGCGACTTCGACGCGATCTTCTTCGGCGCGGTCGGATGGCCGGAGGTGGTCCCGGACCATGTGTCGCTGTGGGGCAGCCTGCTCCAGATGCGGCGGGGCTTCGACCAGTACGTCAATCTGCGCCCCGTCCGGCTGTTGCGCGGCGTACGCAGTCCGCTGCGTGACCACCAGCCGGGCGACATCGACTTCTACGTGGTGCGGGAGAACACCGAGGGCGAGTACTCCAGCATCGGCGGCCGGATCTTCGAGGGCACCGATCGCGAGACGGTGCTCCAGGAGACGGTCATGACACGGACAGGCGTCGACCGTGTCCTGCGCTACGCCTTCGAACTCGCCTCGTCCCGCCCGAGCAAGCACCTGACCTGGGCGACGAAGAGCAACGGGATCTCGATCTCCATGCCCTACTGGGACGAGCGCGCGACCGAGATGGCCGCCCGGTTCCCCGAGGTGACCGCCGACAAGGACCACATCGACATCCTGACCGCGAAGTTCGTCCTCCAGCCCGACCGGTACGACGTGGTCGTCGCCAGCAACCTGTTCGGCGACATTCTCTCGGACCTCGGTCCGGCCTGCACCGGAACGATCGGCATCGCGCCCAGCGCCAACATCAACCCCGACCGCTCCTTCCCCAGCCTCTTCGAGCCGGTGCACGGGTCGGCGCCGGACATCGCCGGTCTCGGTGTCGCCAACCCTGTCGGCCAGATCTGGAGCGGCGCCATGATGCTCAGCCACCTCGGCGAGCACGAGGCGGCCGCGCACGTCGTGGCCGCGATCGAGAGCGTGCTGGACGAGCAGCCCGGTGTGGTCACTCCCGACCTCGGGGGCCCGGGGACCACGGTGGGGCTGGGGAAGGCCATCGCCGCCCGGATCGCCGCGAGGTCACTCACTGGCCACGGCGACGGAGCGGCTGGTGACGCGGCCGGTCGCGCGGTCGGAGAGGAGATCACGGCGTCATGATCAGGCCTGTCTCCGACCCGGTCGGCCTCGAGGCGCGCTCGGACCGGCTTGCCGCCGCCACCGACGAGGCGGCCTCCACGATGCTGCGCACGGCACCTGCTTCGCACGCCGCAGGCCCCGCTCGACATCGAGGAAGCGGGGCCGGGCGTGCCGCGGGAGAACTGTCTCTTCCCCACCCTCACGCCAACACCGATAACCATCCAGTAGCTGCCCGATATGGTGGCGGCGCGAAGGGACGACCCTTATGACGACGGTGTCAGTAGGGCAGCGCACACGTACCCGGCGCATCACGTTCCTGGTCGCTCTCGCGGTCTTCGCACAGGAGTCGACCTGGAACTTCTACGAATCTCAGGTTCCGCCGCTCCTGCGGGAGCATCTCACCAGCGCGGCCGTCGTGGGTCTGCTGATGGGCATGGACAACCTGCTCGGCATCTTCATTCAGCCGTGGATCGGCAACCGGTCCGACCGAACGAGGACCTCCTGGGGCCGGCGGATGCCCTACCTGGTGGTGGGGATGCCGATCGCCGCCGCGCTCTTCACCCTCATCCCGCACAGCGCGGCGTCCTTGCCGCTGTTGATCGTGGTGCTGTTCTCGTACGCGCTCGTCGCCAACACCTTCAAGCCGATCGCCGAGGCGCTCGTACCGGACTTCATCGCACCCGAGCGACGAAGCCGGGCCAACGCCGCCGTCAAGATCGCCTCAAGTATTACGGCCATCGTCGCCGCGCTCATCAGCGTCTTCCTGGTCGACAACCATCTGAGCCTCGCGTTCGCGATCCCCGCGATCATCATGCTGATCTCGATCGGGGTGCTCGCGGCCACCGTGCGCGACAACCGGTCCCCGGGCTACCAGGCAGCGGTGGCCGAGAGCGATGAGGAGCACAGTGCCGAGCGCACCGAGCCACGGGTCCGGGACACCTTCATCGAGATCCTCAGGGACACCGATCGCAGCCGGCTTCTGCTGCTCCTCGCGATTCTCCTCTTCGGCAGTGCATGGGCGGCGTCCCGGTCGTTGATCACGCCGTACGGGATGGAGGCCCTGGACATGTCACGGGGAGCCGCCGGCGGTCTCACCCTGCCCAGCGGTATCGCCTTCATCCTGGCGGCCTACCCGGCGGCCGTGCTCGCCGAGCGGTACGGACGGCTCCGGGTCATGGCCGTGGGCATGTCGGTCTTCGCCGGCGCCATGGTGCTGGGGACGCTCATCCAGACTCCGACGGGGACCACCGTGGCCCTGTGCCTCGCGGCGGCCGGCGCGACCTGCTTCCTGGTCAACGCGGTGGTCGTCCTGTGGAACCTCGCACCCTCGGCACGGGTCTTCGGGACGTACGCCGGTATGTACACCGTCGGCTGGGCCGGCGGCGGCTTCCTGGGCCCGGCGGTGGTCGGCGGGATGGTCGACATCACCGGGTGGCCCCTGATGTTCATCGACATCGCCATGGTCACCGCGCTGTCAATCATCGTCGTGGCCAGAATCAGCGTGCTTCAGCGGCGCACCGGCCTGACCCTCGCCAAGTAGCCAGCCCATCCCCGCAGCGCGGCGCGCTCAGCACCGGACGCAGCCAGAGACGAGGAAACTGTGCCCCGCATCCTGATCACCACGGACTACCTACGGCCCGGCGACGAGGTCGATGACTATCTCCGGGCGCACGGCCACAAGACGGTACACGCCCCGCTGGTCGGCCGGCGTGAGCCCGAGCAGCTCGTCGCCGCCCTCGACGGGATCGACGCGGCGCTCGTCGGCCACGACCCCCTGACCGCCCAGGTCCTCGCCGGGGCTCCCCGGCTGCGCGCCATCGTGCGCACCGGCGTCGGCTACGACTCGATCGACATCGCCGCCGCTGGAAGGCTCGGCATCACGGTGAGTAACCTGCCGGGAATCAACGCGAACGCCGTGGCCGAATACACCCTGGGCCTGCTGCTGGCGGCCGCCCGGCGGCTGGTGCAGAGCGCGGTGGGCGTCGCGGCAGGTCGCTGGCCGAGGGAGGACGGTCACGAGTTGCGTGGCTCGACGCTCGGCCTGATCGGGTACGGGGCGGCGGCGCGCGCCGTGGTGCCGCTGGCGCGGGCCTTCGGCATGGAGGTGCTCTGCACCACTGGTGTGCCGGAGGACCAGCGGTCGGACCCGTCGGTGCGCTTCGTCGCGCTCCCCGAACTGCTGGCGGCGTCCGACTACGTCTCGGTGCACACCGCGCTGACGGACCGCACACGAGGTCTCCTGGACGCCTCCGCCTTCCGGCGGATGAAGCCGACGGCGGTCCTGGTCAACACCGCGCGGGGCGCCGTCGTCGACGAACAGGCCCTCGCCGACGCCGTGCGCGGCGGTGAGATCGCCGCGGCGGCCCTCGACGTGGTGAGCGCGGAGCCGCTTCCGGCGGACAGCCCGCTGCGGGACGTCGAGGGGATCGTCGTCTTCTCCCACCTCGCGGGCCAGACCACCGAAGCCCGCGCCACCGCCGGTCTCGAGGGGGCGGCCGAGGTGGTGGCCGCCCTCGCGGGCCGCCCCCGGTTCGCCGTCAACGCTCACCTCCTGTCCCACGCCTCCACCGCCCAGGTCGACAGGTGACCCCGAGCCGTCACCCGTCCCCACCCACAAGAAAGAGGAACATGGACAACGAACGGGTTGACCACGTCAAGGTCCTGGCGCCGACCGGCATGCTCGGAGCCGGCTTCCCCGAAGCCACGATCGAGCGCGGACTGGCGCTCGGCGCGGACGTCATCTCCGTCGACGGCGGCAGCACCGACTCCGGCCCCTACTACCTCGGCGCCTCCCAGCCCAAGACCACCCGCGCGGCCGTCGCCCGTGACCTGCGCGTGCTGCTCAAGGCCGCGGCAGGTGCCGGAATACCGCTGATCGTGGGCTCGTGCGGCACCAGCGGGACCGACTCAGGTGTCGACTGGGTCGCCGGCATCGTCGCCGACATCCTGGCCGCCGAGGGACTCCGGCTGCGGGTGGCCCGCATCTACAGCGAGCAGGACGCGGACGTGCTCCTGGAGCGCCTGGACGAGGGCCGGATCCATGCCCTGCCTCCGCTGGGCGAACTGGAGCCGAAGACGCTGCGCGGCTGCACGCACATCGTGGGCGCGATGGGGCACGAGCCGATCGTCGCCGCGCTCGAGGCCGGTGCCCAGGTCGTGCTCGCCGGTCGTGCCACCGACACCGCCATCGCCGCCGCCTACCCGCTGATGAAGGGGATGCCGGCCGGGCCGACCTGGCACGCTGCCAAGATCATCGAATGCGGCGGGCAGTGCACCAGCGATCCGCGCGCGGGTGGCGTGCTGGCCACCATCGACGCCGACGGCTTCACCATCGAGCCGCTCGATCCGACGGTGGCCTGCACACCGATACTGGTCGCCGCCCACATGCTCTACGAGACGGTGAACCCGTTCGAGATGCGCGAGCCGGACGGCACCCTGGACGTCCGTGAGTCCGTCTACACCGCCCTGGACGACCGCATCGTGCGGGTCGAGGGTTCGCGGTTCCACGTCGCCGACCAGCACACCATCAAGCTCGAAGGCGCCCGGATCACCGGCTACGAGACGATGTCGTTCAGCGCGATCCGGGATCCGCACATCCTCGCCAACATCGACGGCTGGGCCGATCTCATGCGCACGATGATCAGGCAGCGGGTGGAGCAGACGATCGGCCTGAGCGAGGACACGTACGCCTTCGACCTGCGCCTCTACGGACACAACGCCATCCTCGGGGACCTCGACCCGGCAGCGGATCCGCCTCGCGAGGTAGGCGTCATGCTCCTCGTCAACGCACCGGATCAGAGCACCGCCACCGCCGTCGCGAAGATCGCCAACCCCTTGATGCTCCACCTGCCCACGCCCGACATGGACTACCTGCCGAGCCTGGCGTTCCCCACCTCACCGGCCGAGGTCGAACGCGGTCCCGCCTACGAGTTCGTGCTCAACCACGTCGTCGACACCACCACCCCCACCGACATGTTCCGCACCGAGATCGAGGAGACCTCCCTCCATGGCTGAGACCGCCCCCACCACCCTGGGCGACCTGGCGTACGAGGTCCGGTCCAAGAACGCCGGGCCCTTCTGGGTCACCATGGAACTGTTCATGCGTGACGCGGACGGCTACCGCATCGCCGCCGACGAGACGTTCCTCAACGAGGCCACGGTTGCCCGGCTCTACGGGGTCGACGAGGGCGACGTGCAGATGTTCCGCATCCCGTCCCTGAACGTCGTGAAGATCTCTTTCCCGCGCCCCGTCAGCCAGGCGTCGCTGCGCGACCGTGATGTCCACTCTGGTCAGCACCATGTGCCGCTGGCGGTCCTGCCGGTGCCCACCGCCTGATCATCCGAAGGAGCAGTCCCTTGAACACACCTGCCGTGCCCGGATCCGGTACCCGTCCTCGGACCCGCGGACGCCGTTGGGCAACGCTGACGGCACTGCTCGCGGCCGCGGTCCTGGGCACGGTCGGCACCGCACCCGCGGACCCGGCCGACCCCACGCACCCCACCGCCGCCACCTGCCCGGGCCACCTCGAGCAGAAGGCCGACTGCTACACCGGCCGGGACGCCAACGGCGCGTACTACACGGCGGCCGTCCCGAAACAGTGGAACGGCTCCCTCGTCGTCCACGCCCACGGCGGCCCCGACTTCTCCTACGACGAGTCCACCCCCACCGAGGACCTGGAGCGGTGGTCCATCATGGTCGACGAGGGCTACGCCTGGGTGGGCTCGTCGTACCGGCGCGGCGGTTACGGGGTCCGGATGGCCGCCGCCGACACGGAGAACGTACGCCGCCTGTTCGTCCGCCACTTCGGCCGCCCCGACCGCACCTACCTCCACGGCCAGTCCTGGGGCGGCAACGTCGCGGCCAAGGCCACCGAGACCTACGGCGGGAAGCGTGGCGCCTACGACGGAGTCCTGCTGACCAACGGCTTCCTGGCCGGCGGCTCGCGCGGCTACGACACGCGCGTGGACCTGCGGATGGTCTACCAGTACTACTGCCGCAACCTGCCCCGTCCCGCCGAGGCGCAGTACCCGCTGTGGCAAGGACTGCCTGCCGACTCCACGATGACACCCGACGAGGTCCACGGTCGGCTCCAGGAGTGCACCGGCATCGACTCCGAACCGGCCGACCGGACCGCGCAGCAGCAACGCAAGCTCGACGACATCCTGGCCGTCACCCGCATCCCGGAACACTCACTGGCCACCAACATGCAGTACGCGGCCTTCCTCCTCCAGGACATCGTGCACAAGCGGCTCGACGGCCGTAACCCGTTCAGCAACCGCGGCGTCCGCTACGACGGCTCGCACGACGACAAGGCACTCAACGCGGGCGTGGCACGATTCTCGGCCGACCCCACCGCGCGCCGTGACCTCTCCTACGACAGCGACCTCACCGGCCGGATCGCACTCCCGGTCCTCACACTGCACGCGATCGACGACCCACAGGTCTTCGTCGAGCACGAGGCGGCCTATCGCGCCACGGTCCAGGACGCCGATCGAGGCGAGAACCTCGTCCAGACCTTCACGAGGGAGAGCGAGCACAGCACGCTCAGCAAGACCGAGTACGCCAACTCCCTCGCTGCTTTGGATACTTGGGCGCGCACCGGCCGGAAGCCCACTCCCGCCTCGATCGCGCGTTCCTGCGGCGCGTTCGACACCGCCCACGGTGGTGGCTGCTTCTACGACCCGGCGTTCCACCCCGCGCCGTTCGCCACCAAGGTCCGTCCCCGGTCCGGCGGCCTCCACTGGCCCGCCATGTCCGCCGCCCAGGAGCAGGCGTGGAGCCGGATCGACGGCGTGGGCATCGCAACCTGAAGGCGTTCCGCGACCTCATATCCCCTCTGCCACAGCCAAGTCCGCACACCCCGCGGTACTAGACGAGCATTGCAGGACTGTAAAACGTTCGGTGTAACTCCCGGTCATGGAAGATGCATCGATGACCAGTGAGAACGTGTCGGAGTTTGGGGCCGCCGAGCCCACGAAGGCTGTGTCGGTGGAGGCTGTGGACGACCAGCTGATCGACGAGCTGGTGGGCCGAGCCCAGGCCGATGGCCTGCAGCTGACCGGCGAGGGCGGGCTGCTGCAGCAGCTGATCGAGCGGCTGCTGGAGTCCGCCCTGGAGGGCGAGATCACCGACCATCTCGGCTACGGCAAGCACGACCCAGCGGGCAAGGACGGCGGCAACTCCCGCAACGGAAAACGCTCCAGGACCGTGCTGACCGACGTCGGTCCGGTGGAGATAGCCGTGCCCCGCGACCGCGACGGCTCCTTCGAGCCGAAGATCGTCAAAAGGCGGCAGAAGCGGCTGACCGGCGTCGACGAGATGGTCATCTCGCTGGCGGCGAAGGGCCTGACCACCGGAGAGGTCCAGGCCCACCTGGCCGAGGTCTATGGCGCCGAGGTCTCCCGTCAGACCATCTCCACCATCACCGACAGTCATAGTGATATCCGGGTCCCCGGTGGTCGTGACCCAATCACTGACTGACGTCCTGCTGGGCTGTCCTTGCTTTGATCTGTCCGACCGCCGGGGCCTGGTTCCCAGGGCTCCGGCCGGGCGGAGCATGACCTCATAGGAGCCTGGCCAGAGGCCCCCTGACTGTCCTGTCTGCTCTTTCCGGCCGGAGCTACCTTCGGCAAGGAAGGCATCTCCAGCATGACAGGCACAGAGGCTGCGGACACGAGGGATCAGTTCGTGGTCGGCGGGGTGGACTCGCACGCTGACACCATCCACGTCGCCGTGGTGACCGACCGGGGCGGGCACCTCGCCGACGCCCAATTCCCCACCAACGCTGCTGGATACGCCGCCGCGATCGCCTTCCTGGAGGCCCACGGCACCGTCGCCGCCGTCGGCGTGGAGGGCACGTCCTCCTACGGCTCCGGCTTCACACACGCCGCCCGGCAGGCCGGCCTGGTCGTCGTCGAGGTCAACCGACCCGACAAGGCCGAACGCCGCAGGATCGGCAAGTCCGACCCGATCGACGCATACGCCGCGGCCCGCGCCGTCGTCTCCGGACGCGCGACCAGCGCTCCGAAGGACGGGGCCATCGCCGGGATACGCGCCCTGCAGACCGCCGCACGCTCGGCGATCAGGCCCGCACCGCGACGCTCAACCAGATCACACACCTCCTGATCACCGCCCCCGACGCCATCCGCGCCAAGTACACCGCTCTGTCCGGCGACAAGCGCGTCACCACCCTTGCCCGGCTCCGGCCGGCCACTGACCCCGCGCACGCCCCGCTCCTGACGGCCCTGCGGACGCTGGCCAAGCGGGTCCGGAGCCTGACCGAGGAACACACGGCCCTGACCGGGGAGCTCGACCAACTGGTCACCATCCTCAACCCCGGCCTGCGCGCCGCCTACGGGGTGGGTCCGGACACCGCCGCCCAGCTGCTGATCACCGCCGGAGCGAACCCGGCCCGCCTTCGCACGGAGGCTTCCTTCGCCGCCCTGTGCGGCGCGGCACCCGTCCCCGCGTCGAGCGGGAAGACGAACCGGCACCGGCTCTCCCGGGGCGGCGACCGGGCGGCCAACGCCGCTCTCTACCGCATCGCGCTCGTGAGGATGGCCCGATGCCGGCGCACCCGCGAGTACGTCGCCCGACAGACCGCCGCCGGACGCACGAAGAAGGAGATCATCCGGCTGCTCAAACGCGCGATAGCCCGCGAGGTCTTCCGGCTCTTGACCACCCCGGTCCAAGTCCCCGAGATCGCGGACCTCCGTCCGGCCCGGCAGACGAAGAACATCACTCTCACCGCCGCCGCCAACCACTTCGGCGTGTGGCCCGCCGTCATCTCCAACATCGAACGCGGCCTCCGCCGCGACGACGCCTTCGCCGATGCCTACCGCCAGTGGCTCACCGCCGCTTGACCGACGATAGGAGCATCAAAGTCCTGGAAGGCATGGCCGAATGGCAGAGCCGCCCGCTGGACGCCGTCTATCCGGTGATCTTCATTGATGCCATCCACGTGAAGATCCGGGTTCTGTCGACGATCTTGTGATCCGGACGGCTGAGTACATTGCTCCGCCTGTTCGCGATCATGCATCGCGTGCTCTCATGACGTGCTCCTGGAGCTGCTTCCGTACCTGTCCGCGTTGCTGATCGAGGAGGTCGAGCGGCGGCCGGACCAGGTAGTGCTCAAAGCCTGCGAAAGCTTGCCGAACCTGCGAATCGCCGCGGGGGTGCCCTGGCGTGTGTAAGTCGTGAAGGTGCAGGTCAGGGTGAGCCAACCGCCCTGTGGTGCCCTGCGATGCATCCTGCCCGCTTCAGATCAACTCCGTTCACCCCCGGCCCGCTTCCCTGCACATTCCTTTGGAAAATGCCAAAGCGTTCACCTGCGCCGAGCACAGTGAGTAGTGTCGTGCTCACGTTCGCGGGAACGGCCGTGCAGGGGGAGGGGATTCGGCGTGCCCGGAATCGACGAGAGTCTGCTGGAAGCCATGCGGCTGCCCGGCGCTCGAGGGGCGTCGGTGGTCGACT
This sequence comes from Streptomyces sp. NPDC033136, assembly GCF_055578235.1. Lineage (NCBI taxonomy): Bacteria > Bacillati > Actinomycetota > Actinomycetes > Kitasatosporales > Streptomycetaceae > Streptomyces > Streptomyces sp. NPDC033136. The sequence continues at coordinate 136,728 of NZ_JBVIPD010000003.1, read as the reverse complement.
GGATCAGCGGTCTTGCCCTGGGAGCGGTGGGTGACGCACCGGGCGGAGATGTGGAGGCGACGGCTGCGGAAACCGCCGAACTCGCCAGGCTCGCCACCGAGAGCGGCGCCCTGGCGCCGGCCGGAGGCGACGGAGGCGAGGAGACCGGCAAGGAACCACCCGTGCAGGACCTGATCATCACAAACGCCGATTCGTACCACCTGCTCAGGTTCGTCACCACGACTTTCGACAGCACCGTGTTCGTGCACCTGTGGCTCGACCGCACGGACGGCAACCTGGCCCTGGCCCGCATCCGGCTGGCCGAGATGGCGGACCGGCTGGTGCTCGGATGATCACACCGGCCCTGGCCTCACGCACGGACGAGCCGGCCTCGGCTCAGCTCGCCACCCTGGCCGCGCAGCGCGCCAGCGGTGCCCTGTCCACCGAGTCGGGCATCGTCTACCTGGCCGCGGGACACGTCGTCCACGTCGAATCCGCCGTCTCACCCGACGTCGGCGACCTGCTCACCCACAGCGGCGCACTCGCCGCGGACGGCTGGTGGGCGGCGATCGACCAGGCCGGCCGCCGCTGCCGGGTCGGCAGGCAGTTGGTGGACGGCGGCCATCTCGCCGTCGGCGCACTGGAGTTGTGCCACCTCGGGGCCCTCTTCGACGCGGCGTACTTCGTCCTCGCCCACGACGGGCCGGCCGTCCGCTTCCGTCCCGGCGTCGCGCACTGGCTCGGTGCGGTCCGCCCCGTACCGGTCGACACCGTCCTGCGCGAGTCCAGACGCCGCCGTGAACTGCTGCACCGCATATGGCCCGAACCCGCCATCGACCTCGTCCCGCTCGCCCGGGTGCCAGGACTGGACGCGGGCCTGCCGGCCCGTCGCAGCCGCACCCTCGCCCAGGTCGACGGCGTCCGCACCGCCGCCCAGATCGCCACGGCCCTCGCCTGCCGCACCTTCCACACCCTCGTCGAACTCCGCCGCCTGGCCGCCGCCGGGCTGGTCGTCCCCGCCGCCACCGCGTCCCCCGAGCCGGGCCCCGCCCCGTTCCCGTCGGTACCGGACGAGCCCGACACCGCACTGCTGCGACGGCTTCTGCACGCCTTGGAGGCACTGTGATCCGCGCGCGACGCCAGCGTGCCGAAAGGAGACTGCTCATGGCCGTCGAGACCGACGTCCTGAACGAACTGCGTCGGCTCCGTACGCGCATACCCCTGCTGACAGGCTCTCTCGCGGCCACCGTCGACGGACTCGTCCTCGCCCACGACGTGCCGGAGACCGAGCCGGAGGGACTCGCGGCGCTGACCGCCGCCGCCCTCGGCGTGGCCTACCGCATGACCGACGCGGCCGCCCGCGGTGACTTCCGCGAACTGCTCGTACGGGGCTCCGGTGGATACGTCGCGACCTACGCGGCCGGAGAGACCGCCGTCCTCACCCTCCTCGCCGAGGACCGTGTCAACGTCGGCCGCCTCCACCTGGAGGGCCGGCGCAGCGGAGCCCGGATCGCGGACCTGGTGGTCACGCGGGTCGGCCCGGGCACCGGCCGTCACGCCGAACGGCCCGCGCAGGAGACCGCGTCCGTGCCGGAGGAGCACCTCGCCACGGCGCCCCCGTCCACGGTCCGCCCCATCGGCACCCTCCCGGTACGCACCCCGCAGCGGCCCACCCATCAGCCGCGCCCGCAGACCGGCGGCTGAGCCAGCAGACCGGCGGCTGACCACCCGATCCTCCCGACCGACCGAAGTAGAAGACCGAAGGAAAGGAACTGAGCGCATGGCCAACACGGAGACCGCGCTGAAGGAATGCCTGAGCTCCATCGACGGAGCGACGGCCGTCGCACTCGTCGACTACACGAGCGGCATGGCCCTCGGCACCCTCGGCGGCGGCAAGGACTTCAACCTGGAAGTCGCCGCCGCCGGCAACACCGACGTCGTGCGGTCCAAGCTGCGCACGATGGAACACCTGGGACTGAAGGAGGAGATCGAGGACATCCTGATCACCCTCAACACCCAGTACCACCTCATTCGCCTGCTCAAGGGACGCGGAGGCAGCGGACTCTTCCTCTACCTCGTTCTCGACGGAAGCCGCGCCAACCTGGCGATGGCCCGCCACCAGCTCCGCCGTATCGAGGCCGACCTGGAGGTCTGAACCGGCACCACCGGACGGGAGCCCTCCGCCACGGACACGTCGCGGAGGGCCCCGGCACGCCGGACGGCCGTATCTACCGCTCTGGGTCCGGGCACCACGCGGGCCCTAGGCCGGAAGACCCTTCAGCCACTCGACCAGCAGCCGGTTGGTCTCGACGGGACGCTCCTGCTGAAGGAAGTGACCGCAGCCGTCGAGGATGTGAGAGGCCGTCATCCCGGGCAGCGTGGTCGGGAACGCCTCGATCGCGTCGGCCAGCCAGGTCGTGGACGCGTCCAGGCCACCGCCGATGAACAGGGACGGCTGGGTGACGGGGGCGCCGGCGAAGTCCGCGAGGTCCTGCCAGTCTCGGTCCATGTTCCGGTACCGGTTCAGGGCGCCGGTCATGCCCGTGCGTTCGAACTCCCCGGCGTAGACGTCGAGGTCGGCCTCGCTCAGCCAGTGCGGCAGCCGTCCGACGGGGAACCGGTCGCGCAACCGGCCTCCCCGCGCCACGAAATGCGGATCGGCCTCCGGCATCGTGTCCGGGGACAGGGCCGCGTAGAAGCCCGCGAGCCAGCCGCGCACGTCGGGCTCGATCTCGGCCTCGGCCCGGCCGGGCTCCTGGAAGCAGGAGACGTAGAACTCCTCGTCGCCGCCCATCCGCGCGAAGACCTCGCTGGGCCGGGGGCCGCCGGGCGGGGCGTAGGGCACGCTCAGCAGTCCGACCGCGTGGAACACGTCCGGCCGGACCAGCGCGGAGGTCGCGGCGATGGTCGCCCCCCAGTCGTGCCCGACGAGCACCGCGGACCGCTCGCCCAGCGCCTCCACGACGGAGACGTTGTCGGCCACCAGCTCGAGCATCCGGTACGCGTCCACCTCCGCGGGCCGGGACGAGCGCCCGTATCCGCGGACATCGACGGCCACCGCGCGGTAGCCGGCGGCGGCCAGGGCCGGTAGCTGGTGGCGCCACGCGTACCAGGACTCGGGGAAGCCGTGCAGGAGCAGGACCAGCGGCCCGTCACCCTGTTCGACGAGATGAAGGCGGCCGGCCGGTGAAGGCACCAGGCGATGGGTGTGGTCGACGGCGGACGTCTGCGGCATGGATCCTCCCGCGATCCGGAAAGGGACGCTCGGCCCACCGATCATGCAACGCCCGCCGCGACGAACCCGCGGCCTGTTGCCGGTTCGGAGAACGGCTCAGCCGTGGAAGGTGATGTACCCGTTGCGGTCCCTGTCGGATCCGCTCCTGGTGTACGAGTGCACGTCGGCGCGGCTGCCGGACGGCTTGTACACGTAGATCGTGTCCTTGTCGTTGTTCCACATGAAGTTGCAGTTGTCGCGGTACACGACGTTCTTCGCGTCGGAGTCGGCCCCGTTGCCGCCGCGCAGCTTCACGTGGTCACCCGGCTGAAGCGTGTGGCTCGCGGTGAAGGTGAACTTGTTCCCCGCGGCGTCCTTCACGACGTACCCCTTGAGGTTCACCGTCGTCGACCGCGAGTAGTTCTTGATGGTCAGGTACTCCTCGTCGGTGTTCCCCGTCGAGCAGCGGTTGGAGTCGCTCCCGGGAGCGTCGTACTGGATGCCGCGGATCTTCAGCGCGGAGTTGTACTCGGCCGCCTGGGCCGGGACCGCCGTCAGGGCGGTCAGTGCTCCGGCAGCGGCCACCGTGGTCGCGACAAGGCGTATGCGCATGGACGTTCGTCCCCCTATATGACCCTCTGGTGAAGGCGATGTGGTGATTCGGTGAAGCATCCAGATCGTACATCGTTCAAGCACACAGAAAGGCGGGTCCGGTGACATTGCCACCGGACCCGCCCGCGGGGTGTGTGGGGGTCAGGCCCCGCTGGCCCGCAGCATGTCCTCGCGCTCGACGAGCTTCACGCGCTCGCGACCTTCCGGCTCACCCAGCGCCTTCTCGGCGGCGTCCAGCTTGTACCAGCCGTCCCAGGTGGTGAAGCGGACGTTCCGCTCGGCGAGGAACGCGTCCACGGCCTCGGGGCCGGGGGTGGCGGGCGTGTGCAGCCGGCCGTTCGCGTAGTCGTCCAGCAGGTTGGCCACCGTCTCGTTCGCGTCGCCCTTGGTGTGCCCGATCAGGCCCACGGGGCCACGCCGGATCCAGCCGGTGACGTACGTGGACTGCAGGTGCTCGCCGGTCTCCTGCATGACCCGGCCGCCCTCGTCCGGGACGGTCCCGGAGTCGAGGTCCCAGGGAAGCTTGGGGAGTTTGTCGGAGAGGTAGCCGACGGCACGGTAGACCGCGCTGACGTCCCAGGTCTTGAACGTGCTGGTGCCCTTGACGTTGCCGGTGCCGTCGAGCTCCGTGCGCTCGGTGCGCAGCCCGACGACCTTGCCGTCCTCGCCGAGGATCTCCACGGGCGACTCGAAGAAGTGCAGGAAGAGCTTGTGGGGCCGGTCGCCGACGTCCCGGATCGCCCATTTCTCCAGCGTCTTGGCCACCATGTCCGCCTGCTTGTTGCCGCGCCGGGTGGCGATCGAGCCCTCGTCGTAGTCGATGTCCTCGGGGTCGACGATGACCTCGATGGTGGGGGAGTGGTCCAGCTCGCGCAGCTCCATCGGGCTGAACTTCGCCTGCGCCGGGCCCCGGCGGCCGAAGACGTGGATCTCCTTGGCCCGGTTGGCCTTCAGGCCCTCGTAGACGTTCGGCGGGATCTCCGTCGGCAGCAGCTCGTCCGCCGTCTTGGCGAGAACGCGGGCGATGTCGAGGGCGACGTTGCCGACGCCGAGCACGGCGACCTTCTCCGCCTCCAGCGGCCAGGTGCGCGGCACGTCCGGGTGACCGTCGTACCAGGACACGAAGTCCGCGGCGCCGTAGGAGCCGTCGAGGTCGATGCCCGGGACGGACATCGACCGGTCGGCAGTCGCCCCGGTGGCGAAGATCACGCCGTCGTAGAACGCCCGCAGGTCGTCCAGGCTGATGTCGGTGCCGTAGTCGACGTTGCCGAAGAGCCGGATCTGCGGCTTGTCGAGGACCTGGTGCAGGGCCGTGATAATGCCCTTGATCCGCGGGTGATCGGGCGCGACGCCGTAGCGGATCAGTCCGAACGGCGCCGGCATGCGCTCGAAGATGTCGATGGACACGCCGGGGTCGGCGGCCACCTCGGACTTGAGCAGGGCGTCGGCGGCGTAGATCCCGGCGGGGCCGGATCCGACGATGGCTACCCGCAGGGGGCGGGGCATGGTCAGGTTCCCTTCGAGCGGCGACAAGCGATCTCGTCGGGAAGCCTAAACTGAGGCAAGCCTAAGTCGGTACGCGGGTCCGGCCTATGAGCTCATAAAGCGACTTTATGAGCAGGCGGACGGCCTCTCACGGCAGCGGCTGCTCCGCCCAGATCACCTTTCCCGCGGGCAGATAACGCGTCCCCCAGCGTTCCGCGAGCTGCGCGACCAGGAACAGGCCCCGTCCGCCCTCGTCCGTCATGGTCGCGTACCGCAGGTGCGGTGAGGTGCTGCTGTTGTCGAACACCTCGCAGATCAGGTTGCGGTCGCGCAGCACGCGCACGTGGATGGGGCCGTCGCCGTACCGGAGCGCGTTGGTGACCAGTTCGCTCAGGATCAGTTCGGTGCTGAACGTCAGCTCGTCCAGTCCCCACGCGGCCAGTTGCCGGGTCACCGCCGCCCGCACCTCGCCCACGGCCGCCGGATCGGCCGGCACCGGCCACTCGGCGACCTGGTCGGCGGCGAGTGCCCGGGTGCGCGCCACGATCAGGGCGATGTCGTCGCTGGAGCGGGCGGTGAGCCGCGCGTCGAGGACGGCCCGGCAGGTGTCTTCGGGGGACTGGCCGGACCGGCTCAGCGCCTCGCGCAGCAGGTCCAGCCCGACGTCGATGTCCCGCTCCCGGTCCTCGACCAGCCCGTCGGTGTAGAGGACGAGCCGGCTGCCCTCGGCCAGCTCCAGCTCCGCCGTCTCGAACGGCAGGCCGCCGAGCCCGAGCGGGGGACCGGCGGGCACGTCGGGGAACTCGACGCTGCCGTCGGGGTGGATCAGGGCGGGCGGGGGATGCCCGGCCCGCGCGACGGTACAGCGTCGGGAGACCGGGTCGTAGACGGCGTACAGGCAGGTCGCGCCGGTGACGGGGGCGCTGCCCTCCTCCTCCGCCTCGTCCTGGTCGATACGGCCGACCAACTCGTCCAGCAGGGCTATGAGTTCCTCGGGCGGGAGGTCGAGGGCGGAGAAGTTGTGCACGGCCGTGCGCAGCCGCCCCATGGTGGCAGCGGCGTGCAGTCCGTGGCCGACGACGTCCCCGACCACCAGTGCGACGCGGGCCCCCGACAGCGGCAGCACGTCGAACCAGTCACCGCCCACCCCTGCCTGCGCGGGCAGGTAGCGGTAGGCGATCTCCAGGGCGCCCTGCTCGGGCAGGTTCCTCGGCAGCAGGCTGCGCTGGAGCGTCACCGCCATGCTGTGCTCGCGGGTGTAGCGGCGAGCGTTGTCGATGGAGACGGCGGCCCGCGCCACCAGTTCCTCCGCCAGCGCCAGCTCGTCCTCGTCGAAGGGCTGGGGCTTCTCGCAGCGCCAGAGGCTGACCACGCCCAGGATCAGGGTGCCGGCCCGCAGCGGCACGGTGATCAGGGAGTGAATGCCGTAGTCCACGATCTGCGCGGAGCGTTCGAGGTCCTGCGCCCGCCAGCCGGGGGCCTCGCCGAGCCGGGGTTCCAGGACGGGGCGGCCGGTGGCCAGGCTGCGGCCTTGCGGTGAGGTCTCGACGAACCTGATCCGCTCGCCCACGGTAAGGAGGGGAGCGTCCTTGCGGATTCCGCTGAGCGCCGTCCGGCTGAGAGCGGCCGCCGCGTCCGGCTGGCCCCCGCCCAGCACCGCGTCGAACAGGTCCACGGTGACGAAGTCGGCGAACCGGGGCACGGCCAGCTCGGTCAGCTCCTCGGCCGTGCGGGTCACGTCCAGGCTCGTCCCGATGCCCACCCCGGCGTCGTACAGCATGTTCAGCCGTTCCCGGGCGGTCTCGGCCCGGCCGGACAGGGCCCGCAGCTCCGTGGAGTCGCGCAGGGTGGCGACACTGCCGGGCGGGACGCCGGCCCGGTCGGTGGTCCGCTGGTTGACGGCGAGGAGCCGGTCCCCGACGAGGTGCACCTCGTCCGTGGCGACGCGCCCGGAGGCCAGCAGGTCGGCGGTGCCCGGGTCGAGTCCCAGACTGAGGATGGGGCGGCCCTCGGCGTCGGCCGGCAGCCCGAGCAGCCGGTGCGCCTCGTCGTTGGCGAGGACCAGGGTGCCCCCGTCGTCGACGATGAGCACGCCCTCCCGGACGGCGTGCAGCACGGCGTCGTGATGTTCGTACATCCGGGTCATCTCGTGCGGCCCGAGCCCATGGGTCTGGCGCAGCAGCCGCCGGCTCACCAGCGCGGCACCAGCCGTCGCCAGGGCGAGCGCCACCGCGGCGGCGGACAGCACCAGCGGCAGCTGACGGTCGGCGGTGCCGCCGACGTTCTCGGTCGTGATCCCCGCCGACACCAGGCCCACGACCCGGCCGTCCGGGTCCTTCACCGGCACCACGGCCTGCACGAGCTGGCCGATGGTGCCCTCGATCTCCTCGGTCACCGCCTCTCCGGCCAGCGCGGGCGCGACGGTCCCGACGAACTGCTTGCCGATGCGGTCCGGCTTGGGGTGGGTGTAGCGGATCCCGTCGGTGTTCATGACGACGATGAAGTCGACCTTCGACCGCTCACGGGCGGCCTCGGCACGTGGCTGGAGCACGGACGTGGGATCGGGGCTTTCGAGCGCGTCGATGGTGCCCGGCGCGTTGGCGAAGGTCTCCGCGACGGCGAGCGAGCGGTTGCGGGCCTCCTGCGTCGTGTCGTGCCGTACCTGCAGCACCAGCGCCACCACGGCCGCCATGACCAGCAGCAGCACGATCACCACGACCAGCAGGAACACCTGTCCGGCGACACTGCGCCCGCCCAGCGCCGAGCGCAGCCCCGCCATCGGATGCCACCGCGACGGGCCCGCCTCCCTCCGCTGCCGTGCGTACGGCGAGGCGCCGGGCCGCAGGGGCGATCGAGTCCCGGATCGACCCAAGAGTCGGACCATGTGCCATGTCTACACTGCCGGGCCCCCGGGAGGCGAGGGGCACTACCCAGGGTGGCAAGGGGCCCTCACCGGATCATCACGTCTGGGGCCCCCACGGCCTCCCGGCCCGAGAGGAAAGGTACGACGGTGTCAGGCGCCCAGCGAGCGGGCCAGCTCGGTCGTCGCCCGGGCGATCTCGCCGTCCTCGTCGGCCATCAGCCGGCCGAGCTCGCCGCGCCGGGCCCGCACCGCCTGACGTGCCGCACGCTCCCACACCACCGGGTTCTCCCGGTGGTTCAGCAGCTTCGGATAGACGGCGGCGGTGCTTTCCCACTGCCGGGCATCGGCGATGCTCTTGAGCAGCTGGATGATCTGGGCGCGCACGGTCACCTGCGGCAGCTTCGCCAGTTCCCACAGGAACGGAACCGTGGCGGCCGTCGCCTGCTCCACGACGAAACCGAACTGGCAGATCCGTTTCCGCAGATCGTCGAGGGCGGACCGGGCGGTGTCGGCGTCACCCCAGGCGATGCCGTTGAGCAGGAGGGGAATGGCCGCCGCCGATCCGGTGGAGTCCTGGATGTCGCCCCACGGCACGCGGTCCAGTGCCGTGAGCGGCGTGGTCCGGGCCACTCCGGTCGGGGCGTCGGGGCGCTGTGGGCGCTCGCTGCTCGGGTGTTCCGTCGAAGCGCTGCGCATGGCGAGGGGCCTTTCCGCGGCAGTCGTGTCAGATGGGTGGACAGCTCGTGGGTGGACAAGCGGTGGGGGGAAGGGTCGACAATCTGGCCCAGACCGTCTTGCCCATAGGGGGAGTGGGGGCCCAGCCCCACTCCTCGGACAGGGCGTCGACGATGCACAGGCCCCGGCCGTGCTCCTCCAGGGCGGCGCCGGCCGCGGCGTGCACGGGCGGGCGGTCGTCGGTGTCGGAGACGGTGACCAGCAGGTGAGTGGGGTCCAGGACGAATCCGAGCCGGATCTCCGGCACCCCCGCCGCACCCGATGCCCCCGGCGCCGCGTGCGTGGCGGCGTTGGCGGCGAGCTCCGTGATGACGAGGGTCGTGTCGTCACAGCGGTGGTCGAGGGACCAGACGTGCAGCGTGTCCCGGGTGAAGGACCGGGCTCGCGCGAACCCCTCCCGGCTGCACTCGACGCGCAGGGCGGCCGAGGCGGACAGGGCACCGGAGAACTGCGGCAGCGTCTCCGGCACCGAGGGCGGGATCGCGTACGGCGCCACCGTGCGCGGGGCGGCCGGTGAGCCGTGGCTCGTACCGGTCGCGCTTATGAGTGCGGCAGCCTCACTCGGTGGCGGGAGCACGGGCTGCGCAGGTGATGACACGGCATCTCCCCGATGCGACGTCAGGACGGGGCGTCAGCACGGGGGTTGACGCCGCAGCTATTATCCACGCTGACAGCGCTCGCGTGCAATTGCACGCGAAATTGCGTGCAATACAAGCCGAGGTGGGTACGCAAGCCGGGGGCGAGTACGGCCGAAGGGACGCGGCCGCGCTCGGCCGGACGCCGGGCACACCGCCCGGCGGGGAACGAGAACAGCAAGGAGACTGCGGTGCCACCAGTGAAGAACGGAGTGCAGGCAAGCTCGTTGGAGGCCTGCTGGATCAAGAGCCGGTACAGCAACGCCGAGGGCAACTGCGTCGAAGTCGCCCCGCTCGTCGGCGGAGGGATCGCCCTGCGCAACTCCCGTGACCCCGACGGGCCCGCCCTGGTCTACACGGCGGCCGAGGTGGCGGCCTTCCTGGCCGGGGCGAAGGACGGCGAGTTCGACCACCTGGTCTGAGCGGTGCAGCCGCGGCGTGAAGCCCTCGTGGTGGAGCGGAGCCCAACTCCCCACTTCTGTGGGGCTGCTGCGGGAAGCTGCGTGGAAGCGCGGCTGAGTGCGATAGTGTTAGTCGCCCTTGTGCCGGTCTGCTGGGAGTCATGATGTCCGCCGCGTCGCATCGCATCTCCCGTCTGGAACCCTACCTGGACAGGCCCGAGCCGGCGCCCACTCTGCTGAAGATGCTGGTCGGTGTACAGCTCGCAGGCTTCCGTGAGGACGCCGGCCTCGCCCAGGACCAGGCGGCGCGGGCTGTCGGGTTCAGTGCCGCGAAGTTGTCCCGCATCGAGTCGGGCAAGGGCCGCCGCCCGCCGACGGAGTCCGACGTCCGCGCCCTGCTGCAGCTGTACGGCACCGACGACTACGAGGCCTCGGTCCTCCTCAAGTTGCTGCAGCGCGCCTGCGAGCCGGGCTGGTGGCAGCGGTACGACAAGCGGCTGATGCCCGAGTGGTTCGACCGGCTGGTCGGGCTGCAGGAGGCCGCCGCGACCATCCGTACCTTCGAGATCCAGTACGTGCCCGGCCTGTTGCAGACCCCCGCCTACACCCGGGCCGTGGTGGAGCGCGGCCTGCCGAACGCGCCGTCGAGCGAGGTGGAGCGGCGTGTCGAACTCCGTCGGCACCGGACGCGGTTGCTGTCACGGCCGGAGGCTCCGCAGCTGTGGGCGATCATCGACGAGTCCGTGCTGCTGCGCGTCCTGGGCAGCACGGAGGTGATGCGCGAGCAGCTCGCGCACCTCGTGGACATGGCCGAACGCCGCAATGTGACGCTGCAGATCGTGCCGTTGAGCGTCACGAACGCCTCGGCACCGGCCATCCCGGTCACCTATCTGCGCTTCGGCGGCCTCGACCTGCCGGACGTGGTCTACCTGGAGCACATCAAGAGCGCGAACTTCCTCGAGGACCGCGACGAGACCGAGGAGTACCGGATCGCGCTGGACCGGCTCGCGGACGAGGCGCTCAAGCCGCGTGACTCCCTGGAGCTGCTGCGTCAGACGATGGAGCAGCGCTACCCGTGACGCACGGATGCCTCCCGCGGGGCGACCGGCGTCCCGTGAGAGGCATCTCGCTCACTTCTCCAGCGGTCACTTCTGCGAGGGAACGCGCCCGACTCCGCCGAACTCGATCCACTCTCGGGTGAGCTGACGGGGCGCCACCTCCGTGTCAGGTCGCCAGGTCGACACCTCGACAAGACCCGGCTCCAGGATCTCCAGATCCTCGAAGTACGTGGCCACGTCCTTCGGTTCACGCACACGGCCCCAGTGCCCCTGCGTCGCCTGGTCCATGAAGTTCGTGACGAACTCGCGGACCTCGGGGTCCTCGCTGACCAGCTGGCACATCACCATGAAACTGCCCGGCGCGAGCCGCTCCCGGACGCGGCGGGCCACCGCGAGCGGCCCGTCGGTGTCGCTGTCCGGGATGCAGTGGAACACCGAGTTGAAGAGCACGCAGACCGGCTCGTCGAAGTCGATCAGCCGCTTGGTGTCGGCGTGGCCGAAGATCAGGTCGGTCTCGCGCATGTCCGCGTGGATGACGGTCGTGCGCTCGTCCTGCTCCAGCAGCGCACGGCCGTGGACCAGCACCATCGGGTCGTTGTCCACGTAGACCACGTGGGTCGTCGGGTCGATGCGCTGGGCGACCTGGTGCACGTTCTCCTGCGTGGGCAGGCCGGACCCGTGGTCGAGGTACTGCCGGATGCCGTACTCCTGGGACAGGGTCCGCACGACACGCTGGAGGAAGCGCCGGTTGTTCAGGGCCAGGCGGCGCGTGCTGGGCACGACCTTGTCGAGCTGTTCGCACGCGGCGCGGTCGGCCGCGTAGTTGTCCTTGCCGCCCAGGTAGTAGTCGTACATGCGCGCTGCCGTCGGCACGTTCGCGTCGATCTCGGTGGACAACTGCTTCTCGGAGTGCATCGTTCCCCCTGCAAGGTGCCGCGCCAACGGACTGGCTGGACAGGAACTACATCCTAGGGAGCGGGAGTTGGGCCGTGCCAGTCCACTGCCGAAGTGCCCACGATCAAACGACAAGATGACCGCCCTCCGCGCCGCCCCCACGTCCGTGATGTCACGTTTCACGCACTCTGTGTCACCAGCGGTCGGGCGGGTACCCGCCGAGGCCCACCGGACCCGCCCCAGGGTCAAGCTCCTGGCGCCGCAGCCCCTGGCCGGCGTCTGCCCCGGGCCGTCACCGCCGCTGCGCGGCGATCATGGCCCGGTACCAGTGGTAGCTGTCCTTCGGCGTGCGCTGCTGCGTGGCGTAGTCGACGTGGACGATCCCGAAGCGCTTGTCGTAGCCGAAGGCCCACTCGAAGTTGTCGAGAAGAGACCACACGTAGTAGCCCCGGACGTCCACGCCGGCGTCCATGGCGGCCCGCAGAGCGGTGAGATGGTCGCGCAGATAGGCGACCCGGTTGCTGTCGTGGACGGCCCCGCCGGGACTCACCTCGTCCTCCTCCGCCGAGCCGTTCTCCGTGATGTGGACGGGCGGCAGGGCGTCGGCGTACCGCTCCGTGAGCCCCACGAGCAGATCGGTGAAGGTGTGGGGCGCCACGGCCCAGCCCATGGCGGTGCGGCGCACGCCGGGCATGGGCACCTCCGCGTACCGGTTGTCGGTCGCCACCCGCTGTGCCGGGTCGCTCTCGCGGTACGGGGCGTCGGCCACGACGATCGGCCGGTAGTAGTTGATGCCGAGGAAGTCCAGTGGCTGGGAGATCAGTTCCAGATCGCCGTCGCGCCGGACGTCCTGAGCGGTGATCAGCTCGCCCCAGGCGTCCTCCTCGGCCGCCGGGTAGCGGCCCGCGAGGAGGGGCTCGGTCCACACGAGGTTGTGCTGGGTGTCGGCGCGGGTGACGGCCGCGAGGTCGGCGGGGGAGTCGGTGGCGGGCAGGTTGTGGTCGAGGTTGAGGGTGATGCCGGCCTCGCGCACCCCGGCCGCACGCAACGCCCCTACGGCCAGGCCGTGTCCGACGAGCAGATGGTGGGCGGCGGCCAGCGCGCCGCCGCCCTCGCGGGCGCCCGGGGCGTGGCGGCCGACGGAGTAGCCGAGGAACGCACTGCACCACGGCTCGTTCAGGGTGATCCAGCGCGGCACGCGGTCGCCCAGGTGCTCCGCGACGACGGCCGCGTACGCGCCGAACCGCTCGGCGGTCTCCCGCACCCGCCAGCCCCCGCCGTCCTCCAGGGCCTGCGGCAGATCCCAGTGGTAGAGCGTGGCAGCCGGTTCGATCCCGGCCGCGAGCAGCTCGTCGACCAGCCGGGAGTAGAAGTCCAGACCCCTGAGGTTCACCGGCCCGGACCCGTCAGGGACGATCCGCGGCCAGGCGACCGAGAACCGGTACGAGCCCACGCCCAGCTCCCGCAGCAGCGCGACGTCCTGCGGATACCGGTGGTAGTGATCGCAGGCGACATCACCGGTGTCCCCGTTCGCCACCAGCCCCGGGGTATGGCTGTAGATGTCCCAGATGGACGGCCCGCGCCCGTCCTCCCGCACCGCCCCCTCGATCTGATACGAGGCGGTGGCGGCCCCGAACACGAAGCCGGGCGGAAACCTCGGGAAGTCAGTCATGTCCTCAACCATGCCCCGTGTCGGCCCTCGAGCCAGGGGAAACCGGCGAGGCCGACCGGGGCCGTCATCCAGCGCTGTGTCCGGGAGCCGGTCGGAGCACGCCCTCGTCCGGGGTTCGGCCGGACGAGGGCCTCGGTATTCGGTACTCCTCGGCATTCAGTGCCCGAACAGCTGCATCGCCGCACTTCACCGATATCCAAATCCGGTAATCTGGAAATAGAAGAATCCGATCGGAAGTCGAGGGTGTGTCCGCAACCGCTGTTCTCACGGCCCCGGCCGCTTTCCCAGGAGAAAACCCATGGGCGACTATTATGACCTCGGCACGCACGGCCGTCCCGTCACCACGTCCTCCGCCGATGCCCAACTCTGGTTCGACCGCGGCCTGGTGTGGACATACGCCTTCCACCACGAGGAAGCAGTGGCCTGTTTTGAAAAGGCGGCCGAGGCCGATCCCGCGTGTGCGATGGCGTATTGGGGCATCGCCTACGCGCTGGGCCCGAACTACAACAAGCCCTGGGAATTCTTCGAGGGCGAGGAACTGGTGCGGACGGTCGAGCGCACGCACGCCGCCGTGGAACGGGCCCATGAGAGGGCCGGCCACGCCGATCCGGTCGAGCAGGCTCTGATCGGCGCGCTGCGGGCCCGCTATCCGCAGCCGGAGGCCGTGGAGGACTGCTCGGTGTGGAACGAGCCCTACGCGGACGCCATGCGGGCGGTGTACGCACTGGCGCCCGACGCCCCGGACATCGCCACCCTCTACGCCGACGCCCTGATGAACCTCACCCCGTGGCAGTTGTGGGACCTGACGACCGGGCAGCCGGCCGAGGGAGCCCGCACCGCGGAGGCCAAGGAGGTGCTGGAGGCCGCACTCGCCACCGAGGACGGTGCGGGGCACCCCGGGGTGCTGCACCTCTACATCCACCTGATGGAGATGTCCCCGGTCCCGGAACAGGCCCTCACCGTCGCCGACCGGCTGCGCGGCATCGTCCCCGACGCCGGGCACCTGCTCCACATGCCCTCGCACCTCGACGTCCTGTGCGGCGACTACCGCCAGGTCGTCGCGGCCAACAGCGCCGCGATCGCCGCCGACGAGAAGTACCACCGACGGTCCGGCGCGATGAACTTCTACACCCTCTACCGGGCGCACAACCACCACTTCAAGATCTACGGCGCCATGTTCCTCGGCCAGGCGCGGGTCGCCCTCGACACCGCCGCCCAGCTGGAAGCCGCCATCCCGGAAGACCTGCTCCGCGTGCAGAGCCCCCCGATGGCCGACTGGCTCGAGGCCTTCCTGGCCATGCGCGTCCACGTCCTGATCCGCTTCGGCCGCTGGGCCGACATCCTCGACCTGCCCGCCCCCGCCGACCCGGAGCTCTACGCGGTGACCACCGCGATGCGGCACTACGCCCGGGGCGTCGCCCTCTCGGCCACCGGCGAGGTCGCCCGGGCCGAGGCCGAACGCGAACTGTTCCGCGAGGCGGTGAGCCGGGTGCCCGAGACCCGGATGCTGTTCAACAACACCTGCCATGACATCCTCGCCATCGCCGCGGCCATGCTGGACGGAGAGCTCGAGTACCGCAAGGGCAACCACGACCTGGCCTTCGCCGCCCTGGAGCGCTCCATCGAGCTGGACGACGACCTCCCCTACGACGAGCCGTGGGGCTGGATGCAGCCCGCCCGCCACGCCTACGGCGCACTGCTGCTGGAGCAGGGCCGGGTGGCGGAGGCCGAGGCCGTCTACCGCGCCGACCTCGGCCTCGACGACACGCTGCCCCGCCCCCTGCAGCACCCCGGCAACGTCTGGTCCCTGCACGGCTTCCACGAGTGCCTGCTCCGCACCGGCAAGACCGGCGAGGCGGCTCTCGTGGCCCACCAGCTCAAGACGGCGAGCGCGCTGGCCGATGTGCCGATCCAGGCGTCCTGCTTCTGCCGCTCGGAAACGCGGCCCGGGCCCGAGACCACCGACGGGTGCTGCCACTGACCTCCAGGACCACGGCCGGACCGGGCCCACGTGCTCCAGAGCCCGGGCTTGGCCGGCCGGTCCCGCTGCCACCGGCCGGGGCGGTGGTGAGGGCCACCACGATGATCGGGGCCGGGCTCTGGGGGTCAACGCCCCCTGGTCAATGGCGGCGACGACGGTGCGGGACGTCGCGCGCGAGGCCGGGGTGTCCGTGCCGACCGTCTACGCGGCGTACGGCAACAAGTCGGGACTGACCCGTGCACTGGCCGATGCCGCCGACCTCTCGGCCGATGTGCCGCAGCTGGTCGCGGAGCTGGAGTCGCCCACCGCGGACCCCGCCCGGCAGCTCGCCGCGATGGCCGGCTACGACCGGCGCCTGTACGAGCGGTCCGGCGGCATCATCACGCTCGTGCGGGAAGCGGGCCGCTCCGAACCGGAGCTGTCCACGCTGTACCACGACAGCCGCCGGCGCGGCGACCGGACCCGGGTGCAGGTCTTCTCCTCCCGGCCGCCTGGCGTCCTGCGCCCCGGCCTCGACGTGCCGTCCGCGGTCGACGTCTACGCGGCGCTGTGCACCATCGACGTCTACACCGTGCTGACCGGCGAGCGCGGGTGGTCGCCCGACCGGGTGGAGCAGTGGTGGTGCGGGGCGCTGGTGCGTGAACTCCTGAACGTTTGAGCTGCCGTTTTATGGTCACTCGTCCGTTGACCCCGCAGTCGGACACGACTTGGAGTGAACGAACGTGGCTGAAGAGCAGAAGTCCAAGGCGAAGGTCGAGCAGGCCAAGGGGAAGGCCAAGGAGGCCATCGGCCGCGCGGTGGGTAACGAGCGGCTGGAGGCCGAGGGCCGTGCCGAGCAGTCGAAGGGTGACGCCCGGCAGGCCAAGGAGAAGACGAAGGACGTCTTCAAGCACTGAGGACGCCTTCAAGCACTGAGGGCACTTTTCAACAAACATTGCGTTGAGGTCTCGTGGCGGTGCCGCGTCCCTGGTGGATGCGGCACCGCCACGTGCGGTCACTGCCCTGGGCCAAGTGACCGCACCACCGGTCGCGGGGGAGCGGGCCGCCGGTGGGAGCGCCTCCGCAGGGCGATCCGCAGGGTGCCCGCGCCGCCGCCGAAGGGGGCGGCACCGGCCGCCGAGCAGCCGGCCGGGGCGAGCTGGACGACGAGGGACGTGACGATCGGGCGACTGCGCGCTGAGCCTGGTACGGCACTGCGAAGCGTGACGCGTCAAGAGGTGTGCGTCCGGCCCAACTCGCCTCACCCCTTGACGTGTTGGTTGCCGTCCTAAAACATTCGGGAAACTCGATTGATTCTGCGCGGTTCTGTTCGCTCCCGAAGGGAATACATGTCCAGCAGACATCGCCTCGCCCGGACGCTGGCGGCCACCGTCCCCCTGGCACTCGGCGCGGGCCTCATGGCCGTGCCCCCCGCCGCTGCCGCCGGTCCGCCGGGGAGCGCGGTCACGGTCCGGATCGACCCGTCCTACCGGCAGCAGGAGTTCGAAGGCTGGGGGACGAGCCTCGTCTGGTTCGCCAACATCACCGGCCGTTACCCGGAACCCATCCGGCAGAAGCTCGCCGACATGCTGTTCGGGAAGGACGGCCTCCGCCTCAACATCGCGCGCTACAACATCGGCGGCGGCAACGCCCCGGACGTCCGCAAGGACTACATGAAGGTCGGCGCCACGATGGAGGGCTTCTGGAAGGCTCCCGAGGGCACCACCCGGGAGGACACCGACTGGTGGAACCCGGACAACCCCGAGCACTGGGACTGGTCCGCCGACGCGGGCCAGCGCTGGTGGGTCGACCGCGTCAAGAACAAGGTGACCCGCTGGGAGGCGTTCAGCAACTCGCCGCCCTGGTTCCAGACCGTCAGCGGCTACGTCTCGGGCGGCTTCGACGCCAACACAGACCAGATACGGGCCGACCGCGTCGACGACTTCGCCACCTACCTGGTCAAGGTGACCGAGCGGCTGGAGAAGAAGCACCGCATCAAGTTCGACACCATCGCCCCGCTCAACGAACCCAACACCAACTACTGGGGCACCCAGATCGGCCCCGACGGACAGCCCACGGGCGGCCGCCAGGAGGGCGCGCACGCCGGCCCGGAGCTCCAGCAGAAGGTCGTCCTGGCCCTGCACCGCGCCCTGGAGAAGGCGAGGACTCGCGCGACGATCTCCGCGATGGACGAGACCAACCCCAGCACCTTCGTCCGCAACTGGAACGCCTACGACAGCTCCGCCCGCGCCGCCGTCGACCAGCTCAACGTGCACACCTACGGCACCGGCATGCGCACCAGCGCCCGCGACAGCGCCAAGGCCGCGGACAAGCCGTTCTGGATGAGCGAGGTCGAGGGCACCTGGGGGACCGGCACCGACTTCACCGGCATGGAGCCGGGACTCGGCATCGCCACCCGGGTCGTCGAGGACATCCGTGAACTGGAGCCGTCCGCCTGGGTGTTGTGGCAGCCCGTCGAGGACTCCATCCCCCAGGCACAGGCGGGCAAGAACTGGGGCAGCATCCACATCCCGTTCAACTGCACCGCGAAGGACACCCTGGAGACCTGCCCCATCCGGGCCAAC
Source organism: Streptomyces sp. NPDC033136 (assembly GCF_055578235.1). NCBI lineage: Bacteria > Bacillati > Actinomycetota > Actinomycetes > Kitasatosporales > Streptomycetaceae > Streptomyces > Streptomyces sp. NPDC033136. Next base: position 118,635 of record NZ_JBVIPD010000003.1, on the reverse strand, counting down.
ACCAAGTTCCACACCCTGCGCAACTTCACCCACCACATCCGGCCCGGCGACCACTTCGTGAAGGCCGACGACCCCTCCAGCGTCGCCGCCGTACGCAAGTCGGGCCGCGGGGCGACCGTGGTGCATGTCAACAGCGGCACGACCCCGCGTGCGGTGACCCTGGACCTCTCCCGCTTCCGGCGCGTCGCCCCGGGCGCCACCGTGACCCCCGTGGTGACCAGCACCAACGGCGCACTCGTCCGCGGCACGCCCGTGAAGGTCAAGGACGACTCCGCCACCGTGACCGTCCCGGCCAAGTCGGTCACGACCCTCCTCGTCAATGGCGTGTCCGGTACCGCCAAGGACGCCGCGCTCGTCCAGCCCGGCCATGTCTACCGACTCCAGGGAGCCCAGAGCGGCAAGTCCCTGGCCCCGGCCGCCGACGGCAACGGCGTCGTCGTCCGTACGGCCGACCCGGCCGCCAAGTCCCAGCTGTGGTCCGTGAAGCAGCTGACCCGAGGCGACGGCAACCGTGACCGTTACGCCCTCGTCAACGCCGCCGACGGCAGGCGCCTCGCCGTAGGCGACGACGAGGCCGTCCTGGAAGAAGCGGGCACACGCGCGACGAGGGCCGCACAGTGGATCATGTCCACCACCGGGGACGGCACCTGGACCTTCGTCAACGCCGCGACGGGCCGTCTCCTCGACGTCGTCGGGCAGTCGACGGCGGACGGCGCCCGGGTCTCGGCCTTCCTCCCGACCTCCAACGCCAACCAGCGGTGGGGCGTGACCGACGAGACGGTGCTCCGAACGCAGCCGGCCGAGGCGTTCACCGTGCCCGGCCATGCGCCCGAACTGCCCGGCACCGTGACGCCCGTCTTCCGCGACGGCGCCCGGGGCGCGCTCCCCGTCGAGTGGAAGCAGCCCTCCGACTCACGCTGGCGCAAGCCCGGAACCGTACGCGTGAAGGGCCGGGCCACCGACGCCCTGGGCCGGACCGTCCCCGCAGAGGCGGTCGTCACGGTGGACACCATCGCCGCCACGCTCCCGGCCCGCGCCAAGACCTACAGCGGCGGGCGGCCCGACCTGCCCGCCACGGTCACCGGCGTCGGACGGCACGGCGGAACAGCCGACCTCCCGGTCACCTGGGACCCCGCCCCCGGCGGCGCCTTCGACGACACCGGCGTGGTGACCCTGCGCGGCACCGCCCGGGTACCCGGCGGAGACACGGCCGCGGCGACCGTGCGCGTCCAGGTCACCGCACCCCGGCAGACCAACGCCGCGCTCGGCGAAGGTGTGACAGCAGGCGCGACCTACACCGAGAGCGGCTACTCGGCCGAGGGCCTGCGCAACGGCACCACGTCCGAGAAGGCCTGGTCGAACTGGAGGTCCGGCACGAAGAACCCGTCCGACACCATCACCTTCACCCTGCCTGAAGCGCGCGATCTGACCCGGGTGGTGACCCACTTCCACCGCGACGGCACCAACGTCAGCTTCGCCGAGTCCCTCAAGGTACAGGTGCGCGGGGCCGACGGCGGCGGCTGGACCGACGCGAGCGAACAGGTCTCCGTCGGCACCGAGGGCACACCCGTGGCCGACGTCCCGGTGCGCGCGACCGGCCCGTCGACCGCGGTGCGCGTGGTCCTGACGGCCCGCCCGGGCGGTTACATCACCCTCGGGGAGATCGAGGTGTACGCCAAGGCGCCGGGTGCTTCCGCGGACGCGGCGGCGGCCTCGATCGAGGTGGACGGCGCGCCCCTGAGCGGTTTCGACCCGGACCGGACGGCCTACCGCGTCGTGGTCGACCGCCCGGACCGGGCCCGCGTCACCGCCACACCGCGTGACCCGTACGCGGACGTGACGGTCCGCAAGGACACGGCCGGTGGCAGGACGGCCCACGTCGTCTCCGTGACCAGCGAAGACGGCTCACAGACACGGGAGTACAGGATCGAGCCGACCCGCTCCTGACACACGAAAGCGCGGGGCCCGCACGCCCCGCGCTTTCGTCCCCCGGGAACAGGCCTCCGGAATCAGGCCTCCGGAGCCGGGTACGTCGGGTACTCCACGCCGGAGACGTGCTGCACGACGCGGATGACCTGGCACGAGTAGCCGAACTCGTTGTCGTACCACAGGTAGAGGATCGCGTTGTCGCCATCGACCTTGGTGGCGCCGGCGTCGACGATCGAGGCGTGACGCGAGCCGATGAAGTCGCTGGAGACGGCGTCGGGGGCCGTGGTGAAGTCGATCTGGCGCTTGAGCGGCGAGGTCAGGGAGACGTCGCGGAGGTGGTCGAGGACCTCCTCGCGGGTCGTCTCGCGGCCGAGCCGCAGGCTGAGGATCGCTATCGAGACGTCCGGCACGGGGACACGGATCGAGCTGCCGGTGATCGGCGCCTTGAGGTCGGGCAGCGCCTTGGCGACGGCGGAGGCGGCACCGGTTTCGGTGATGACCATGTTGAGCGGCGCGGACCGGCCGCGGCGGTCGGCCTTGTGGTAGTTGTCCAGCAGGTTCTGGTCGTTGGTGAACGAGTGGACGGTCTCCACGTGGCCGCGCTGGACCCCGAACTCGTCGTCCATCGCCTTCAGCGGCGGCACGATCGCGTTCGTGGTGCAGGACGCGCAGGACAGGATCTGCTCGTCCGGCTTGATCGTGTCGTGGTTGACGCCGTGGACGATGTTCGGGACGTTGCCCTTGCCGGGCGCGGTCAGCACGACCTTGTCGATACCGGGGCGCAGGTGCTGCGCCAGGCCCTCGCGGTCGCGCCACTTGCCGGTGTTGTCGATGAGGATGGCGTCCTTGATGCCGTACGCCGTGTAGTCGACCTCGGACGGGTCGTTCGCGTAGATCACCTTGATCGTGTTGCCGTTGGCGACGATCGTGCTGTTCGCCTCGTCTACGGTGATCGTGCCCTGGAACTGGCCGTGGATGGAGTCGCGGCGCAGCAGCGAGGCACGCTTGATGATGTCCTGCTCGCCACCGCCCCGCACGACGATGGCCCGCAGACGCAGACCGTTGCCCGAACCGGCCTTTTCGATGAGCAGCCGGGCGACGAGCCGGCCGATGCGGCCGAAGCCGTAGAGGACGACGTCGCGTCCCTCACGGCGCTCGATCTTGTTGGCGCCGGTGGCACCGGCGACGGCCTCGGCGGTGAACTCCGCGACCGACAGACCGCGGTCGTCCTCGCGGTACGTCGCGGCGAGCATGCCGATGTCGATCTGGGACGGCCCGAGGTCGAGCTCGGCGAGGGTCTGCAGGAAGGGCAGCGTCTCGGTGACCGAGAGCTCCGCACCGGCGATCTGCCGGGCGAACCGGTGGGTCTTGAGGATGCTGACCACCGACTTGTTCACCAGGGAGCGGCTGTGCAGCAGGACCGTCACGTCCCGCTCCCGGTGCAGCTTCCCGATGATCGGGATCATCGACTCCGCGATCTCCTCGCGGTTCTTCCAGTTGGTGAACGAGTCGTCGTTGACAGTCACGAGTCCATCTTTCGAGCTAGGCGGCGCTCATATGTTAAACCGTCGATTTCTCGATCATGAACGGGGTGCCTCCGAGCCCGGTGGGCCCCTTCCGGAAGATCTCCGCGAGCCCTTCACGGTGCGCCCTGAGACGATCGAGTCCGGGCCTCCACGCGAAGGAGACGCTCATGGACTACGACGCCGTGGCCGACGAGCTGTACGCCCGGCGGCCGGAGGACTTCATCGCCGCCCGCGCTTCCGCCGTGGCCTCCGCCCGCACCGCCGGTGACCGGGAACTCGCCGAGCGGATCGGCGCCCTGCGCAAGCCCAGCCTCGCAGCCTGGGTCAGCAATCTCCTGGTCCGCAGCCGGCCCGGCGAGGTCGAGCCCCTGCTCCGGCTGGGGGAGGGGCTGCGCCGGGCCCACCAGGACCTCGACGGCGCCCGGCTGCGCGAGTTGAGCCGCCGGCAGCACGCGCTCGTCCGCGCCCTGTCCGCCCAGGCCCGGCAGCTCGCGAAGCAGGCCGGCCATCCGATCGGCGAGAGCGTGCAGCGCGAGGTCGAGAACACCCTGCAGGCCGTCCTGGCCGACCCCCGGGCCGCCGAGGCCTGGGCGAGCGGCCGGCTGGCCAAGCCGCTCAGCGCGGCCGTCGGTTTCCCCGCGGCCGCCGAGGGCGCCGGACCGCGGCGCCCCGCACCCGCACCCGCCCCCGGCCCCGCCTCCTCCCGCCCGGCGGTGAAGGCCGACGAGCGGCAACGGCGACGACTGGCCCAGGCCCGGAAGGACGCCGAGGCCGCCGAGCGGGAGCTGCGGACCCTGAGGGACGAGGCGGCCGCCGCCGGCCGGGCCGCGGACGAGGCGAAACAGCGGCTGGATCGCCTCCAGCGCCGCGTCGGCGAACTCACCGAGGCACTGGAACGCGCCAGGGGTGAGCACGAGCAGGCCCGCTTCGCCGAGCGGGCGGCCCGGGAGCAGGCCCGCACGGCAGACCGCCGCGTCCGCGAGGCCGACCGCCGGGCCACGACGGCCGCCGCCCAGCTCACACGTCTGACCTCGTCGGACACGTGATCTGTGGGGGACGGGTCTTTGTGACACATGGGCGGGTCCACGTGATCCGTGGGCGGTGGCCGGGTCGACGTGATCCGTGGGCGGGTGGACGGGTCGACGTGATCCGTGAACGGGTGGACGGGTCGACGTGATCCGTGAACGGGTGGACGGCTCCACGTGACCCGTGGACAGGTACGGCGATGCGTGGTGACCGTGGCCCGCCCCGGCGTTGATCATGGCCACGTGACTGAGCTCACACCGCGCGGGAGGCCGCTCGCGCAAGCCCCACCGGCCCGACACCAAAATTGAACCGTTCGTTTTCTTGAATCATTCATGTTTGTGCCGCTAGGTTGTCCCGCATGACCGCATCCGGGAATCCGACCACCGCCGAAGAGCTGCGCGGTGCCGGCCTGCGGGTGACGGCCGCCCGCGTCGCGCTGCTCGAGACCGTGCGGGACGGTGACCACCTCGGCGCCGATGCCATCGCCTCCGAGGTACGCGGCCGCGTCGGCCACATCTCCGTCCAAGCCGTCTACGAGGGGCTCCACGCACTCACCGCGGCGGGACTGATACGCCGCCTCGAACCACCCGGCAGCCCGGCCCTCTACGAGGGACGGGTCGGCGACAACCACCACCACCTCGTGTGCCGGTCGTGCGGAACCGTCGCCGACGTCGACTGCGCGGTCGGCCACGCCCCCTGCCTGACCGCGTCCGACGACCGCGGCTTCGCCGTCGACGAGGCCGAGGTCATCTACTGGGGCCTGTGCCCCGGCTGTTCCACCGCCCGCAGTTCCTGAGCACGTGATCCACCCGAGCACCGTGATCCACCCCGTCCGGAAGGATTTCCATGACTGAGAACCACGACGCGATCGTCACCGACCCGAAGATGGAGGAGGCGGGAGGCGGCTGCCCGGTGGCGCACGACCGCGCGCTGCACCCGACTCAGGGCGGCGGCAACCGCCAGTGGTGGCCCGAGCGGCTCAACCTGAAGATCCTCGCCAAGAACCCCGAGGTGGCCAACCCCCTCGGTGAGGGCTTCGACTACGCCGAGGCGTTCCAGGCCCTCGACCTCGCGGCCGTGAAGCGCGACATCGCCGAGGTGCTCAGCACCTCGCAGGACTGGTGGCCGGCCGACTTCGGCAACTACGGCCCGCTGATGATCCGTATGGCCTGGCACAGTGCGGGCACCTACCGCATCAGCGACGGCCGCGGCGGCGCCGGCGCCGGCCAGCAGCGCTTCGCGCCGCTCAACAGCTGGCCCGACAACGGCAACCTCGACAAGGCCCGCCGTCTGCTGTGGCCGGTGAAGAAGAAGTACGGCCAGAGCATCTCCTGGGCCGACCTCATGATCCTCACCGGCAACGTCGCACTGGAGCAGATGGGCTTCGAGACCTTCGGCTTCGCCGGCGGCCGCGAGGACGTCTGGGAGTCCGAGGAGGACGTCTACTGGGGCCCCGAGACCACCTGGCTCGACGACCAGCGCTACACCGGCGACCGCGAGCTGGAGAACCCGCTCGGCGCCGTCCAGATGGGCCTCATCTACGTCAACCCCGAGGGCCCCAACGGCAACCCGGACCCGATCGCCGCGGCCCGCGACATCCGTGAGACGTTCCGCCGCATGGCGATGAACGACGAGGAGACCGTCGCCCTGATCGCCGGCGGCCACACCTTCGGCAAGACCCACGGTGCCGGCCCGGCCGACCACGTCGGGGCCGACCCCGAGGCCGCCTCCATGGAGGAGCAGGGCCTGGGCTGGCGGAGCACCTACGGCACGGGCAAGGGCGGCGACGCCATCACCTCCGGCCTCGAGGTCACCTGGACCAGCACGCCCACCCAGTGGAGCAACGGCTTCTTCAAGAACCTCTTCGAGTTCGAGTACGAGCTCGAGCAGAGCCCGGCCGGCGCCAACCAGTGGGTGGCCAAGGACGCCCCGGAGATCGTGCCCGACGCGCACGACTCCTCGAAGAAGCACCGCCCGAAGATGCTCACCACCGACCTGGCGCTGCGCTTCGACCCGATCTACGAGCCGATCTCCCGCCGGTTCCACGAGAACCCGCAGGAGTTCGCGGACGCCTTCGCCCGCGCCTGGTTCAAGCTGACCCACCGTGACATGGGCCCGAAGTCCCTGTACCTCGGCCCGGAGGTCCCGCAGGAGACCCTGCTGTGGCAGGACCCGCTGCCGGAGGCCGAGGGCGAGGTCATCGACGCCCAGGACATCGCGGCCCTCAAGGCCAAGCTGCTCGAGTCGGGTCTGTCCGTCTCCCAGCTGGTGTCCACCGCGTGGGCCTCGGCGTCCACCTTCCGCGGCAGCGACAAGCGCGGCGGGGCCAACGGCGCCCGCATCCGCCTGGAGCCGCAGCGCGGCTGGGAGGTCAACGAGCCCGACGAGCTGGCCCAGGTCCTGCGCGTCCTGGAAGGCATCCAGCAGGAGTTCAACTCCGGCGCCGGTGCCAAGAAGGTCTCGCTGGCCGACCTGATCGTCCTCGGTGGCTCCGCCGCCGTCGAGAAGGCCGCCAAGGAAGCCGGCTTCCAGGTGGAGGTTCCCTTCGCCGCGGGCCGTGTGGACGCCACGCAGGAGCAGACCGACGCCGAGTCGTTCGAGGCGCTCGAGCCGACCGCCGACGGCTTCCGCAACTACCTCGGCAAGGGCAACCGCCTGCCGGCCGAGTACCTGCTGCTCGACAAGGCGAACCTGCTCACCCTGAGCGCCCCCGAGATGACCGTCCTGGTCGGCGGCCTGCGGGTGCTGGGCGCCAACCACCAGCAGACCCAGCTCGGTGCCCTCACCACGACGCCCGGCTCGCTGACGAACGACTTCTTCGTCAACCTGCTCGACCTGGGCATCACGTGGAAGTCGACGTCCGAGGACCAGACCGCGTTCGAGGGCCGCGACGCCGCCACGGGCGAGGTCAAGTGGGCCGGTTCTCGTGCCGACCTGGTCTTCGGCTCGAACTCCGAGCTGCGCGCGCTCGCCGAGGTCTACGCGAGCGACGACGCGAAGGAGAAGTTCGTGAACGACTTCGTCGCGGCGTGGGTCAAGGTCATGAACCTTGACCGGTTCGACCTGGTCTGATCACCTCCGCACGACGGGACGCCCCGGGCCGGCCGGCCCGGGGCGTCCCGCGTCGTTCCTGAGGGATCGTCAAGGACCGTTCAAGGTAAGAACATCACTTGCCCAACTCTCACCATGAAACGGCAAGGACCGCGGCAAGGCCGGAATCCGGGCGTACGTTCGCACCGTGAACACAGATTCCGCTGCCCACAGAGGCGCCGGCCGTGCACCGCACCCCTTCGCCGGTCCACGGCCGACCACCGGCGGTACCGTCCGCCGCACACTCCTGCGCACCGCGCTGACCGGGGCCGCGGCCCTCGGCGCCGGCCTCGGCGCCGCCCGGCCGGCCACCGCCGCTGCCCCCACGCGCGGCACACCCCCTCGGCCCGGCACCCCGGCGGAGGCTCTCAGGGAACTGGCCGCGGGAAACCGCCGCTGGCGTGCCTTCCGAGAGCGACACCCGCACGAGAACGCCGAGATCCGGCGGACGCTGACCACCGCCCAGCACCCCTTCGCGGTCGTGCTCGGCTGCATCGACTCGCGCGTGCCCCCGGAGCTGGTCTTCGACCAGGGCCTGGGCGACCTGATGACGGTCCGCACCGCCGGTGAGGTCCTCGACGAGGCAGTCCTCGGCAGCGTCGCCTTCGGCGTCCTGGAACTCGGCATACCGCTGGTCGTGGTCCTCGGACACCAGTCGTGCGGCGCGGTCAGTGCCGCCGTCGAGGCGGAGAAGTCCGGCACCCGGCTGCCCGCCCACATGCAGTACCTGGTCGACCAGATCAGCCCGGTCATCGACCACGGCAAGGAGGGCGACGCGCGGATCGACGCGACCGTGGACGCCAACGTCCGGCTCGTACGCTCCCGGCTGGCCGCGGAGCCCGACCTCGCCGCCAAGGCCCGCGCCGGCCGGCTGGCGATCGTCGGCGCCCGCTACGAACTGACCAGCCAGGCGGTCCACCGCATCGCCTGACCACCCGCCCGGTCCGCTGGACACGCCAGCGGACCGGGCCGCACGGTCACACCCGCAGCGGGTTGTACCGCAGCGCCGCCATCAGGTACCAGGCTGTCGCCCCCGTGTGCCGATACGGGTAGTAGCCGAAGCTGAATCCCGTGTCCAGCGGGCTGCTCGCGGACACCACCCCGCAGCCCTCGAGCAGCGCCTTACCGCCGGCGGTCCGACCGCCGCCCAGCCGAGCCTGGGCCTTCTCCGTCGACGCGATCAGACGCCGCGCACGCGCCTCGTCACCGTGCAGGGGCAGGACGGCGAACGGCGCGTGGATCACTCCTCCGGCGGTGAGCCGCACACGATCTCGTCACGCGGCGTGTAGTGCGTGCGGTACGGCTCCCGTTTCACTTCCCGGCCGTCGTCGTAGAAGACCCGCTCCACGGTGACGTCGAACCCTTCGAGCGGTGTCTGCGGCACGCACTCCTTGTCGTCGCTCACCGTCTTCTTCGGCTTCTTCACCTCGGTGCGCGGCCCCGTGACCGACTTGATCTCGTCGTACCCGCGGGTGCCGAGGAACGAGACGGTCACGGACGTGTCGGTGGACTCGGCCTGGATGTAGAGGGCCTTGCCGGAGTCGTTGGCGAATCGCAGGTCCAGGCTGCCCCAGGCGACCGTCGCCTCGCGGCCCTCCGGGTAGCGCTCGATGTAGAAGGAGTGCGCGCCGTGTTCCACGGGCTTGACCCCGGCGAAGAACAGCGCGTTGTACACGGTCGTCGCGACGGCCGACACCCCGCCGCCGGAGGCCTTCGTGAACTTGTCGTCGAGGATGATGATCCCCTCGACGAATCCGTTGGCCTCGGTGCGCTCGCCGACGGTCCGGTTGAAGCTCCACGTCTCGCCCGGCCGGACGAGGGAGCCGTTGATGAGCTCCACGGCCCGGCCGATGTTCCTCGTGCGGTACTCGGCCGGTTCGAACTGGACGGTGAAGGAGGACATCTTCTCCGTCAGCCCCAGCTCCGCGGCGTTCTCACGGGTCACCTCGGGCTGAATCCTGCGCACCTGGACCTCGCCTTCGCGGGCGCTGCCCGACCGGGTCAGCAGCGGCAGCACCGCCTTGCCGAGCGCCTTGGCGGTGACCTCCTGGCCGACCGTGGCGTCCCGGGCCACCACGGCCCTGTCGCCCTCCGGACGCAGCTCGGCGTTCTCGGCGGTCGTGGTGACAGCGTCCAGGGGATCGGCCACGGCGGGGTCGGCGCGCAGCTTCTCCGCGTCGAGCTCCGGTTTCAGTCTGCCGCTGCCGTCCGGCCGCATGGCCAGGTGCTCGCCCAGCACCTTCTGGCCGACCGTGAACCGCTTGCCGCCCGCGGTGAGGGTGACGGGCGCCGACATGGCCGGCTCAGCGAAGGCGCGCACCGCCCGCCGTACCTCCTCGGACGTGACCTCGGGCCGGGTCTCACGGGTGGGCAGGGGAGTGACCGCGTCGGCGTCGCCGCGCAGGAAGGAGGCGCGCAGGGACTCGATCGCACGGTTGACGTCCAGCGCGTAGCCGGTGCGGGCCGAGACCTCCTTCACCCGCCCGTCGTCGAAGGCGACGGAACCGTCACGGACCTTCTGGTCGAGGCCTTTCGCCAACTGCCCCAGAGCGGCCCGGGCCTTGCCCTCGTCGAGGCGTACGACCGGCTCGATGGCACCTCCCGAGCGGAAGAGCCCCTCGAACACGCTGAACGGATCGCTGCCGGTCCGTGCCGCCCGGTCGACGGTCTCCCGGACGTCGTAGGAGAGCCCGGCCCGCTGCGGATCGACCGTGCCCGTGCGGTCACCGACCTTCACGGACAGGTCCCGCGCGCCGGCCGCGCCCAGGTGCCGCTCCAGCTTCCGCACCGCCTCCGCGCGGCTCAGTCCCCCGATCTCCACACCGCGCACGCTCGTGCCGGAGTCGATCTCGCCGCCCGTGAGCAGCAGCCCGCCGAGGTAGAGACCACCGACACCCACGGCCAGCGCGCCGCCCGCCAGGGCGAGGGGCGGGAGGGAGGTGATGCGCGGGGAGGAGGCTATTCGGGGGCGCATGGGTCTCCAGAAGATCGGCACGAGGGGGCACCCGATGACGCGACGCTGCTGCGGGCAAGCACCCCAACCTATCCACACATGGGCGGAAAAACGGTAGGGCCCAGGCCACTTATGTCCGATATCACGCCGGAATCGTCGGGCTCGGACCTGCCTGCCGGGCCTGGCCACAGAGCGGTAACAGCGAACAACCGTCCGATGGCCGACTCGGTCTAGGCCACTATGAAGATCTCTTTCCTCATCCACAACGCCTACGGGATCGGAGGCACGATCACCACCACGTTCAACCTGGCCGCGGCCCTCTCCGAACGGCACGATGTCGAGATCGTCTCCGCGTTACGCCACCGGGAACACCCCAACCTCACCCCACACCCCCGGGTGCGGCTGCGCGCACTGGTCGACCAGCGCACGGAAGCGGACCATCCGCTGCACCGGAGACCGGCGAAGGTCTTCCCGGCCGCCGAGTACCGCCACCGCCAGTACAGCGAGCTGACCGACCAGCGCATCGGCGAGTACCTCGAGGCGCTCGACGCGGACGTCGTCATCGGCACCCGCCCCGGCCTCAACGTGCACATCGCCCGCCAGGCCCCGCAGCGCGTCCTGCGCGTCGGCCAGGAGCACCTCACCCTCGACAACCACTCGCCACAGTTGCGCAGCGCCCTGCGCCGCGCCTACCGCCGCCTCGACGTGATCACCACCGTCACGGAAGCGGACGCCGCCGCCTACCGGCGCAAGATGTGGCTGCCCGGCGTCCAGGTGGAGGCCCTCCCGAACAGCGTCCCCGACCTCGCCCTGCCGCCCGCGGACAGCACCGCCAAGATCGTGATCGCCGCCGGCCGGCTGGTCCCGGTGAAACGCTACGACCTCCTCATCGAGGCGTTCGCCCAGGTCGCCGCCGCGCACCCGGACTGGCAGCTGCGCATCTACGGCAAGGGCGAGGAGCAGCCCCGGCTGCGGGAGCTCATCGAGCGGCTGGGCCTGTGGAACAACGTCTTTCTGATGGGCGCGGCCACCCCCATGGAGGCGGAGTGGACCAAGGCCTCGATCGGGGCGGCCGCCTCGAACTTCGAGCCGTTCGGCATGACGATCGTCGAGGCGATGCGCAGCGGACTGCCCGTCGTCAGCACCGACTGCCCCTACGGCCCCGGCGAGATCATCCGGGACGGGACCGACGGCCGGCTCGTACCGGTCGGGGACCGTGACGCCTTGGCCGCGGCCCTGCTGGAACTCGTCGGCGACGACGAACGCCGCCGCCGCATGAGCGGCGCCGCCCTGGAGAACGCGCGCCGTTTCGCGCCGGGCCCTGTCGTCGCCCAGGCCGAACGCCTCCTGGAGACCGCCGCCGCGGCCAGAAACACGGGTACGCGGACCGCTCCGCGGGACCACCGGACTCACAGCGCCCTGGCCGTCCGGGGACACGCGGCCCGCGACGCGGCCCACGCCGCTGGCGCCGCCGTACTGCGCTTGCTGCGGAAGGGACGCCGATGAGCACGCAGGATGGCGGCACGACAGGTTCCACCACGAGCACACCGGAAGGCACGATGACCGGCACCCCGGCAAGCAGCAGGACGGGCACGCCGGAAGGCGCGGCGACGGGCGTGCGGCGCGACACCCACCCCCGCGCCGACTGCGCGAGCGACACGGACGGCCGGCTCACCTTCCGCCTCCCGCCGAGCGCGGCCACGCGCCCCCGGCTGCTCCTGCGGCTGCGCCCCAAGAAGGGCCGGCCCGAGACGACCCGCCGCCTCCTCGACCTGGAGCCCGACGGGTTCGGCGGGCACCTGCGGGCCGTACTGGAACCGGATCCGGCCCTCGCCGAGGGCCGCTGGGACGTGTACCTGCTGCCCGAACCCGAAGCCGAACGACAGCGGCTGCGCCCCGGCCTGCGAGACCTGCGCACCCTCGTCGACGGCCACCTGCGCGACCGCCCCTCGCCGGTCGCCGTCAGGATCCCGTACGTCACGAAGGACGGCTTCCTCGCGGTCAGGGCCTGGCTGCGCACGGCCCACGCGGAGGTCCGCACCGTCGGCATCACGGACCGGGTGATGACCGTCACGGCCCGCCTGCACGGCGCAGGTCTCCACGACGACGCCACCGTGCGGCTGCGTCTGCGCGGCACCGACACCGTACGGAGCCTGCGCCCCGGTATCGGCGACGACGGCAGGGGCTTCTCCTTCACGGCAGGCCCCGAGGAGCTGACGGACGACGGCGGGGGAGCGGACCGCATCTGGGACGTCTTCGTCCGGCCCACCGCCGGCGCACCGCCGGTGAGGGTCGGCCGGCTGTTCGACGACGTGGCCGACCGCAAGCACGTATACGTCTATCCGGCGATGACCGCGGACGGATGTGCTCTGCGCCCCTACTACACCGTCGACAACGACCTCTCGATCGAGGTGACGTCGAGCTGATTCGCCGATATGCCCGAAATGAAAAACCACGGAGTTCCGGAGGGTTATCTCGGTAGCGCGCGAGGGCGGCGATGTGTGGATTCTGTGGAAAGCGGCGGTAAAAGAGGTGAGGCGCTCGGCTCTCAACAGCCGCAAAACGGAAGGGGACTTGCGGCAATATCCAAACTGAAGTACCTAGGTGAATCATGAACCTGTTCAACCGCGTCGTGTCGTCCCGCCGCCAGGCGCCGACCGTCCCCCCACAGCGCCCCGGCGGCGCGGCATCCACTGCCGTGCTGCCGGACCCCCACCTGGCGAATCTCACCGGTGAATGGGTCGTCGACCCCGCGCACAGCAGGATCGGCTTCTCCGTCCGGCATGCCATGGTCACCACCGTGCGCGGCTGCTTCCTCCAGTACGAAAGCCGCCTCTACTTCGACGCGCACGACCCCACCCGGTCGCGGGCCGACATCACCCTGTTCACCTCCAGCGTCGACACCGGGGTGGAACAACGCGACGCCCACCTGGTCGGCCGGGACTTCCTCGACGCCGCGGCCTATCCGCGGATGCGCTTCACCAGCACAGCGGTGGAACAGGCGGGCAGCGACCTCTTCCGCATGTCGGGCGAACTGGCCATCAAAGGCATTTCCCGGCCCGTCGTACTGGACATGACCTATATCGGGAATGTCACCGACCCCTTCGGCTACGACCGGGTCGGCTTCGACGGCACCACCACCATCAACCGCTCGGACTGGGGCCTGACCTACAACAGCCGGCTGGCCGAGGGAGGCGCGATGGTGAGCGAGAAGGTGCGCCTGCAGCTCGACATCGCGGCCATCCGCACGGCGCCGTCGGCCGGCTGACCGCCCCGGGGAGCCTACGAAGCAGTGCCGGCCCCGGTCACGACCTGGAACGTGGCCGGGCCGACCGTGAGGACCCCGTCGCTCAGCGGCATACACCGCACACCGCCCCGTCCGCGCAGGGCGCGCTGGGTGCCGGGGCCGATGGTCACGTCCATCCAGGCACAGGGCCGGGCGTGGCGCTTCACGGCGAACACCACCGGCCCGGTGCCGCAGTCGAGGGAGATCGTCGCACCGACACAGGAGTCGATGTCGACGCCTCGGAGCAGGACGTTCCGCCGGGTGTGCCGGAGGTCGGCGTCCGCCGGGAGGTTTTCCGCGGCCATGAGGGTCACCGCCGCGTTCCGGTGGGCGGGCCGGGCGTAGTAGCGGTCGCCGACCAGTCCCAGCTCACGGCGTACCTCCACCCGGGTGACGCGCTCGTCCGAGGAGCCGGGGGAGGGCCCGTCCGACGGCCGTCCGGCCAGCCGGTGGGAGGGCGAAACCAGCAGCTGCACCACCTCTGCCTCGGTCATGCCGCCCAGCCTATGCCCCGGCATCCGACCTGCCTTGGGACGCGGGGAACCCGCCGTCCTCCACTGGTGTCCGGCCGTCCGCCGACTCGCCCGCCGTGAGGTGCTCCAGGACCTCCACCAGCTCCTGGCACGCGCGCTCCACGGAACGCCGGGTATGGATCTGCTCGCTGATCACGGCCGACAAAATCAGGGCTGTCAGCGCCATCGCCCCGTTGAAGGCCTGCAGCTTGATCATCACCTCCACCCGGGTCAGCCGTTCGAACGGCCCGGCCCGGTCGGTCGCCGCCACGGTGGCCATGACCGAGGCGAAGAGGGCGCACATCATGCTGCCCGCCAGCTGGAACCGCAGAGCCGCCCAGATCAGCAGGGGATAGACGAGGAACATCAGGCTGACCGGGCTGTGCGCGGCCAGCGGCACGAGGCACAAGGCGACGACCGCCAGCCCCGTGGCCTCCTTCCAGCGCGACAGGGACAGCGGCAGACGCAGGCGGGCCAGCAGGAGCAGCACCGGCGTGACGATCAGCACACCCATCGCGTCACCCACCCACCAGGCCAGCCACACCGCCCAGAAGCCCGGCCATTCGAGCCTGCCCGTGGCGATCAGAAGGCCGGCGCCGGTGGTCGAGCTGATCAGCATGGCGGTGAACGCGCCCAGGGACACCAGGGCGAGACCGTCCCGCAGCCGCGCGAGATCGGTGCGGAAGCCTGCCCGCCGCAGCAGCAGGTACCCGGCGACGGGCGCGGCCGTGTTGCCCGCCAGGACGCCGAGAGCCGACGGTGTCAGGGAGGTGAGGGACAGGATGACGAAAAGGGCCCCCAGGGCGATCCCCGGCCAGCAGCGCAGCCCGAAGAGCAGCAGGCAGGCGACCGAGACGCCGGTGGGAGGCCAGATGGGAGTGACGACCGAGCCCTCGACGACCAGTTCGCGCAGCAGCCCCAGCTGCCCCGACGCGTAGTAGCAGGCGGCGACGGCCAGCGTCTGCAGAGCGATGACGACCGGCGTGCGCAGATCATGGCTACCCAACACAGCAGCCATGAGACACCGAGGCCGCCGCGGCAGCGAGGTGGGAGGGAGCGCCGTGCCGCCCTATGGCTGAGCGTCCGGCCCGTCGAGCCCGACCACCAGTACGGCGGCGTCGTCGTCGTGCCCCACCCGCTCGGCACCCTTGATCACCGCGGCCGCGAGCGCGTCCACGTCCGTGCCCGCCACCGCCGCGATGCCGGCGAGCCGCGTCACCTGGTCGAGGCCCTCCTCCAGCGGCATCGACGGCCCCTCCACGACCCCGTCCGTCAGCAGCACGAAGACACCGCCCGTGGTGAGCTCGTGCCGGGTCACCGGATACGGCATCCCCGCCTGGACCCCGAGCGGCGGCCCGCCCTCGTCCTCGGCGAGACCGGCCTTCCCGTCCGCCGTGGCCCAGACGTACGGCAGATGCCCCGCCCGCGCGCTCTCCAGCACGCCGGCGCTTGGATCGATCCGCATGAAGGTGCAGGTGGCGAACAGGTCGGAGCCCAGCGACAGCAGCAGGTCGTTGGTCCGGGCCAGCAGTTCACCCGGCTCGCTGGTGACGGACGCCAGGGCCCGCAGCCCGGCCCGCACCTGCCCCATGAAGGCGGCCGCCTCGATGTTGTGGCCCTGGACGTCACCGATGGACAGCCCGACACGGCCGTCGCCCAGTGTGAACGCGTCGTACCAGTCGCCTCCCACGTTGAGGCCCTGGCATGCGGGGGTGTACCGCACCGCCAGATGCAGCCGCCGGGCGGCGGGCAGGTCCCGCGGCAGCATGCCCCGCTGCAGCGCGATCGCGAGCTCGACGCGGGAACGCTGCATCTCTGCCTGGGCGCGCGCCTGGGCCGTCAGGGCCCCGAGCCGGGTCAGCAGCTCGTCGCCGTCGTCCGTCGTGCCGGTGCGGGACATTGATCACTCCGGCGAGGATGGCCACGGTCGGTGACACTGTCGAGGACAATTCAGCCGATTTACGTCCATAGGATGATACTCAGTACCGGGCCCCCCGACGACTCCGCGCTCCTCGCTCTTCGCTCCGCGCGGGCCCTCGCCGCACCGGCCGGTCCCCCTCGGACTCCTGACGCCGCCCCACCGCTGCCAGGGCGTGTCTGTGTCCAGGCGAGCCCGAGCAGCCGGCGAACCGGTGCGGTCAGGGGGCCGGCGATGCTTGCGGGAATCATGGTGCCCTGGAGGACGGCCCGATGCGCCTACCGGTTGCAGCGCACCTCCCCGGCCGGCGCCGGATCGCCCCCGTGGCCCCGCGCGTCCGCCACAGCATGCCGCAACAGCGCGGACAGCCGCTGATCGGCGTCGGACGCCTCGCACAACACCCGAAGGGCATGTTCGAGGTGCCGCCGCCCCGGCCCTCGCCACCACAGCAGATCGGCGACCCGGCCCGGCAGACCGCCGGTACGGGCACGACCCAGCCTCTCGGCCCTCCGGTGACAGGCGCGGCCATGCCGCGTGAGCCTCCTGGAGGCGGGCCGCACCTCCCTGGCCGCTGCCACGGCCATGCCGACGAGCAGGGGCGCGTAGGCCCGGGTGCCGGGACGGGCATCGGCGAGGTCGGCGGCCAGCGGCCAGATGTCGTGCCGGGTGTCGTCACCGACGCTGTCGTTGACCGCACGGGCCAGGGCCGCGAGCGCGGGATGCGTCCCGGGTGGGCTGTCGGTGAAGCGGCCGGAGCCCAGCAGGGCGGCGGCCTCCATCAGGCAGGCACCGTCGTCGGGGTGCAGATGCGCGAAACGTCCGGGCAGCGGAAGACCCCCCGGGGCCCCGGCTGCTCGGGGCGCCGCGGACGGCCGGCGGACAGGGAAGGCGCTCATGGACGGCCTCCGGCTGGGTTCACAGACCGGTGACGGAGTGCAGAAGGAGGTAGAGGGCGGCGGCCGGAACCCCGGCGCCGGGGAACGTGAGGAGCCAGGCGGTACCGATGGAACGGGCCACCTGCCAGCGTACGTCCGAAGCGCGCCGGGTGGCACCGGCTCCCAGGATGGCCGCTGTGATCGTCTGCGTGGTGGAGATCGGTGCCTTCACCAGGAACGCGGTGGTGTAGAGGACGGCCGCGGCGGCGGTCTCGGCGGCGAACCCGCGCGGCGGATCGAGGTGCACGATCCGCCGCCCGAGCGTCGTGATGATGCGACGTCCACCGCTGTACGTACCGGCCGCCATGGCGGCCGCCACGGCGGCGATCACCCACACCGGCACGGAGAAGTCGTTCTGCCAGCCGGCCGTGACCAGGGCCAGCACGATGACCCCCATGGTCTTCTGCGCGTCCTGCAGCCCGTGCCCCAGCCCCATCGCCGCGGCCGAGACGGTCTGCGCCATACGGAACCGCCGAGTGGTGCGCCGGGGCGTCGAACGACGGAACAGCCACAGGATGGCCGCGTGCAGCACGTACCCCAGAGCCACACCGACCAGCGGGGACAGCAGCATCGGCAGGACGACCTTGTCCAGGATGCCGGACCAGTGCACCGTCGCGGACGCGGCGAGCGCGGCACCGACCAGCCCGCCGATCAGGGCGTGCGAGGAGGACGTCGGCAGCCCCCGCCACCAGGTGAACACGTTCCACCCGATGGCCCCGAGGAGCGCGCACATCACCAGCAGCAGACCTGAGACGTCCGCGGGCGCCCCGATGATGCCGCTCCCGACGGTCTGGGCGACCTCGGTGCCGAGGAAGGCGCCGCAGAAGTTCATCACCGCGGCCATGGTCAGCGCCACGCGCGGCGTCAGGGCCCTGGTGGAGATCGACGTGGCGATCGCGTTCGCGGCGTCGTGGAAGCCGTTGGTGAAGTCGAACGTCAGTCCCACGATGATGATCAGCACCACGAGAGTGAGCTCCATGCCCGATCACCTTTCGCTGCCCGGCCACGCGTTCCATCGTGCGCCCCACAGGCGGAGCGGGCCGCACGACTACGCCACGCGGGGCCCACCCGACTCGCGGGAACCCGGCGACCCGATTACCCCGTTCTACGGTGTCTTGATGCGATCTGTGCCTACGTGGGCTCTGCTGTCATCGGGGTGTGCGCCGGTGGTCCTGATCCTGGGCTGGCTGGTGGCGGCGTCGTTGCAGGGCGCGGCCTACGACCCCGCCGCACACACCATCAGCGTCCTGGCGGCCCCCGGAAGGTCGGGCTCCTGGGTCATGACCGCCGCGTTCATCGCACTGGGCATCTGTCACCTGCTGACCGCATGGGGACTGCGCCCCGCCGCGGCCGCCGGCCGGGTCGCACTGGCGGGCGGAGGCGTCGCGGCACTGGTGGTGGCTCTGGTCCCGGCACCGAGCAGTGGCGGCTCCCTGCGCCACGGTACGGTCGTCGCCGTCGGCTTCATCTCCCTGGCGTCCTGGCCCGTCCTGGCGGCAAGGACCGGAGGAGCCACCCCCTGGGCGCTCCGGCCGATGCCCTCCGTCGGGGCGACCGCGGTCATGGCGGCAGGCGCGGCATGGTTCCTCCTGGAGCTGCACCACAAGGGCGTCGCGGGTGCAGCCGAGCGCGCCGTGACGACGCTCCAGTCGGTCTGGCCCCTCATCGTCGTCCTCTCCTGCCTCCGCCCGGCCTCCCGCGTGCCTCCGCCGCGGCGAACTCCGGGCTGAGAGCTCCGGGCTGAGAGCTCCGGGCGGGCGGGGAGGCGGCCGATATGCCTGGACGTCCCTGCGTCCGGGCCGGAATGGTGGACGGAACGCAGCGGGATGACATCTGGGACGCCGACACCGCCCGCTGCTATGACACGCCCGGCACCGGCTTGTTCGTCCCCGAGGCAGTCGAGCCGGCCGTGGACCGCCTCGCCGGACTCGCCGGTGGGGGAGCGGCACTGGAAAGGCGTACGCGTTCGCCTTCGACGACGTGGGCCACCACGAGTCACTCGTACACGACGGCAACCCGGGTCAGGCCCATCTCACCCTCGATCCCTTCAGCTGATCCGGACGTCCCTCCCCCTCCCCATGGCCACCGGCGCCGCGACCGACTCGTGGTGTCGGCCTTCAACTCAACCCGCCAGTAACAGAGTTGGCCCTCCATCTGTTCTGGAATCAAATACAACTTTGCCTCTTCTTGGTGTAGCTGGGCAGTCGAGTACGTGAGCCTCGTTGGCACCACCCAGTGACCGAAGGCCCTGCCGCAACGGGGCCAACCGTGGACACTGTCCCCCCCCCCACGCTCTGGTGAGAGGCACCAACGATGACGATGACCCGCACACTGCGGTACGGCGCACGCGCGATGGCTTCGACCGCGACCGTGACGGCGCTCGGGGTGTTCGCGGCGGCCGGACCGGCCGCGGCCGAGGAACAGCCCACCGCGGAGCGGATCCTGGCCGACTGCGCTTCCGGCGAAGGCAAGTGCACCTTCAACTCCCCGCAGATCGGTGAGACTTACCTCGGCGAACCCCGCCAGGTGTCCGAACTGCTCTTCAACTGCACCGCCTCACCCGCCTCCCAGTCCATGTCATGGGCCGACACGGTGGGCTCTTCCCACTCGGTGGGCGGCTCGGTGACCGTGGGCGGCGGCATCGAGGGCATCATCTCGGCCAGTGTGACCGCGACGTACAACTACACGTGGCAGAGCTCACGCACCGAGACCAGCAACTTCACGGTGACCGTCCAGCCGGGTGAGGTGGGCTGGATCTCCCGCGCTCAGGTGATGCAGCGGATATCCGGCACGTGGCAGACCCACTACGAGGACCGCACGTGGGGTCACTACTACTGGTTCGTCCCTGACGTGGTCACCGGCCCCGCCCCCAACGGCACGGACGGCAAGCACAACGCGGTCGTGGTGAAGTCCCGCAAGATGACGGCGGACGAGAAGAAGCTGTGCGACGACGGTGCCACCGAGAACAAGGTGTTCACCCGCAGCGCCTGACGCCCTGAGCGCCTGATCCGCCCTCCTTCCGCCGTTCCTTGACCGCCCGGGAGACCGGGTCGCCGGGACGTGGTCCTCGCGGCCGGGCGGGCACCGCACAGTCGCCGGCCCGCCGCGGCCCCGAGGCGGCGGGCCTGAACCTTCAACAGTTTGACTTTGCTTCCTCTGTGCGATTACCTGCGCGTCTGACCATCACGATCCGGGGGGATCCGAATGAATCGCACCATCCGGGCTGCCGTATGCGCCGTCGCCGTCGCAGGCCTCGCGCTCGGCGTCAGTTCCTGCTCCGAGGCGGTCGACCAGGTCGACAAGGCAGTGAACGAGACATACGAAGTCACCTACGAGGTCACGGGGAAGAACGTCGACTCGATCGAATTCCACGGCGGGGGTGGCAAGGCCACGGAGCCGAAGATCGAGTCGGTGTCCAAGCCCGAGCTGCCTTGGACGAAGACGGTCACGCTGCGCGGCATCATGCCCGCGGCGGTCATGCCGGTCGCCCTCGACCCGGAGGGCGCCCAGGTCGCCTGCAAGATCACGTACAAGGGCAAGGTCCTCGAGGAACAGAGTTCCAAGGGTCTGGTGACCGCCGGCGGCTGCACCGCGGAGTCCCCGGTCACGGGGTGACCCCCGGGGTGCCCCGGGCAGGGTGCCGGGGCGGCGAACTCTCCAACGCCCCGGCCGGCTTTCCACCCGTCAGAGCATGAGCAGCAGCCGCGTGTGGGGCACGAGCTTCCGGTTCACGCTGGTGCTCTGTACGAAGATGGTGAAGTCGTCGTTGTGGTCAGGCTTGACGCGGACCTCCGTGTCCGGCAGGCCGAGAAGGGCTCGGGCCTCCGGTCCCGTGTACACGCGGTCCGTCTTCTTCTCCAGCACGGCGATCTGCTTCTGCGCCTGGATCTTCTCCGACTTGCTCAGCTGGTAGAAGGCGCCACCGGTACGGTAGGTGTGCCCGCATTCGATGACCCAATCCCGTATCGCCGCGTCACGAGCCACCGGGATCAGCTGGTATGCCGAGGGATCCACCGGGATGAGGCCGGCTGCCTTGATGGTGTCCTTGTTGACCGTCTCCGCGCCGGTGGAGAACACCGCCCGCGACCCCCGGATTCCCTGGGAGCGGCCGACCATGAACTTCTCGGTGGCCTGCTGGATGACCTGTCCGGCCTCCTCCAGACCCTGTGTGCTCGTGGCGTCCCAGATGGCGATGTTGTCCTTGGGGAAGCCGCACTGCATGGCCTCGCGCTTTCCCATCTGGTCCGGCACGAGAACGGCCAGCGTCCAGTTGTCCTCCTGGGTGGCGATCATCTGGGCCACGGCCTTGACCTGGTCACGCGGATTCCTGGTGGGGGCATCCGGGCAGCGGTGACTTGCGTTCTCCTGCCCGTCGGTCAGTACGAACGTCAGGAAGCTGTGGTCTCCGTACAGTTGAGCTGTCTGCGCCAGCTCCCGCTGTGACTTCAGCGCCGCCGCCAGCAGAGCCGTCATTCCACCGACGCGGTACAGCTGCTTCAGCGAGGGCATGCGCAGCACGTCCTTGTCGTAGATGACGCACTCCACCTTGTCGGCGAAGACGTACACCGTGACGCGGGTTTCCTGGTCCAGTTCCCTGGAGCGCCGGGCAAGATAGGCGATCTGCTGGTCGGCGACTTCGACGACCTTGCGGCTCAGGTGCGACATGGACGAACTGGCGTCCAGCACAAGAGCAACGTGATTGATGTAATTCTGGGTTCCGGGCATCGCGGCTCCCCCCTCAAGGCGACTTGATGCTCCTACCTTCTCACCCACCACTGACAATCGATCTTGGCTCCGGAGCCGCCGCGGGCTGACGCGGTCCTCCTCGGCCACTCGGGCGTGCCCGCAACGAACGATCATGCCGGCGGTGGTCTCACGACCGGCACAGAGCAAGCTGAGCAGGTCGTCGTGGCCCCCCGGGGCGGGGGATTCCAGCCGCCGGCCGCCCGGCGCGGACCCGGCCGGGAAGGAAGGCTGACGGAACGGCGCCGGATACCCGTGCATGCCGTGGCGGGTGCCCGGTGGGGCGGCCGGTGGCCGGACCAGCCCCAGGTCGGAGGGCATGCTCCTCACATGGGCCGGACAGGGCGGGGCACCCGTGTACTCGCCCACCAGCGCAGGGAGCTGATCATGGTAGTCGCCGTCGTCATAGCCGTATGTGTGGTCCTGGCCGTCCTGGCCTTCCTCGTCCCCCGTCTCTCCCGCCGTCCCGAACGCGGCACGCAGCGCACGCTCGGTGCCGGGGCACGGGCCGGTGGCAAGGCGCCCGGCGCTCTGGGCCGGCTCTTCAGCAAGCCCTTCCACTCCGGTTCGCGCGCGGTGCGCCGCAGCGGTTCGGCGGGTCGCCGCTCACGCGGACGCATGCCCTTCTGACCGACTGAGCGGACCGAGCAGACCGAGCGGGGAGCCTCGTGATGAACGCCGAAGACGCCGACAAGCTGCTGGACGGGCTGACCGTCGACGCCAGCCGGAGCGAGCAGCCGATCGTGCTGGACGAGGACGGGCGTCCCCTGCAGACATGGCGGGAGAACCATCCGTACGACCGCAAGGTGCGCCGTAAGGAGTACGAGCGGACCAAGCGCATCCTGCAGATCGAGATGCTCAAGCTCCAGCGGTGGGTCAAGGACACCGGCGCACGCGTGGTCGTCGTGTGCGAGGGGCGTGACGCGGCGGGCAAGGGCGGCACGATCCAGCGGTTCACAGAGCGGCTCAACCCGCGCGGCGCCCGGGTGGTCGCCCTGGACAAGCCCACCGAACGTGAGACGGGCCAGTGGTACTTCCAGCGGTACATCGCGCACCTGCCGACGGCCGGTGAGATCGTCTTCTTCGACCGCTCCTGGTACAACCGGGCCGGCGTGGAGCGCGTCATGGGGTACTGCTCCAAGGACGAGTACGAGCTGTTCCTCGACCAGTGCCCGGCCTTCGAGCGGATGCTCGTCGACGACGGGGTCCTGCTGGTGAAGTTCTGGTTCTCCGTTTCCCGCTCCGAGCAGCGCACGCGCTTCGCGATCCGGCAGGTCGATCCGGTGCGCCAGTGGAAGCTCTCCCCCACCGACCTGGCCTCGCTGGACCTCTGGGACGACTACACCGAGGCGAAGGTCGACATGTTCCGCGCCACGGACACCGCACACGCTCCCTGGACCGTCGTCAAGAGCAACGACAAGCGGCGCGCCCGGCTGGAGACCATGCGCAGTCTGCTGTCGCGCGTCGACTATGCCAGCAAGGACCGAGAGGCGGTCGGCACACCCGACCCCCTCATCGTCGGCGCCGCCGACACCCTTCTGGAGCCCGGCGAGGAGGACACGACGCTGTCACCGACTCCGCTGTCTCCCGGCGCCGACGGGCCCGGCAAGCACCCCGAGACCGGCTGACGCAACTCCGGGTCCCTCCCGCCCGTCCGGGCCGGTTTCACCGGATGGGGAGGGAGGTGCTCTGCGTCATCGTCGCGACGCGGAGGCGCGGCCTTCCGTGCGGTGGTCGTAGCAGGCCCACGCGGTCACCGCCACCACTGCGGTGAGCCCGACCGTCAGGACCCGCACGGCACCGCTGGTCAGAAAGGCGACCAGACCGGTGAGCCCCGCTCCGCACAGCATGATCACGCGGCTGACGAAGCGGTACTCGGGCGGTTGGGGGTCCTCCCGGTCCTTGAGGTCGTGCACGGCGTCACGAGCCGGATGCGCGGAACCGCGCCGCGCGCGGGTGCGGTATGTCAGCCCGTAGCTGATCAGCGCGTACAGCGCGAGAGCACCCAGGACCCAGAGCCAGACGTAGGGATCGTCACTCGATCCTCGTGCCAGGTACATGACACCTCTCCTCCGAGGCGGCCTGCATCACCCGTGAGCAGGACTCACCTGTTGGCGCCGTCGCCCCGCTGGTCAATGCCGGCATCGGGATCGGCATCGGCGGGACGGAAGCATGCCATCACCGTCTTGCCGTGCCGCTGGCACCTCATCCCCCACTCGTCGGCGAGCTTCCGCACGATGGCCACGCCGCGGCCGGAGACTGCCCCCGGTTCCGGTTCACGCTGGCTGGGCAGCGTCGGGTCCTCGTCATGGACGCTCACATGAAGGCAGTCGCCGTCCCACGTGAGGACCAGGTGTGCGTCGCTGTGCGCGTGGATGTGCGCATTGGTGATCAGCTCGGACACCGCCAGCACGATGGCGTCCACCGTGTCCGGCTCGGCAGCGGCCCAGGACAGGGACTCGAGACGTTCGCGTGTCCAGTCCCTTCCGGCGCGCACACCCTCGGACATGGGGAACGAGTGCGCCCACCCCATCGCCTTCACCGCCACTGCCCCCGGCCTCCTCCTCATCGCACATACAAGCCCGTGGGGAACCGTGTACCCGGCACCCGCCCCGACAGACATGAGGCTGCGGGGTTCGGGCCGCGGGGCTCCGTCTCCGGCGAGCGTGCGGGCGATCGACGTGCCCCGGCTTCGTGGACCGCGCGACCGCGTCGGCCGGTGCGGCCGGCGGGTCCTGGCGTCGTGGTGCGGGCGCCGGCATCACAGAAAGCGGCGCACGGGCACGACGGCGACCTCGCGCGCCCGCTGCAGCACGGAGCGCCGCTTCCACCGGCCTGTGCGGATCAGCGTGGCGGCCTTCAGATCCTCGTCGAAGTGCCGGTCGAGGGTGGCCGTGAACTCCTGGTCCAGCACGGCGAGCATGATCTCCTCGTCGTGGTCGAGTGAGCGGCGGTTGAAGTTGGTGGAGCCGACCAGGGCGGCGACGCCGTCGACGGTGACGACCTTGGAGTGCATCATCGTCGGCTGGTACTGGTGGATCGTCACGCCGCAGGCGATGAGGGCGGCGTAGTGGTGCTGGCCGGCCAGCTGGCAGACCCGCTTGTCGGTGTGCGGGCCGGGCAGCAGGATCTCCACCTCGACGCCCCGCCGGGCCGTGTCACAGAGCAGTTCGGTGAAGTAGGTGTCCGGGGAGAAGTAGGCGGTGGCAAGCCGGAAGCGGTCCTCGGCGGACTCCAGCATCACGCGCATCAGGGTCTGCATGTCCTGCCAGCCGAAGCCGGCCGACCCGCGCACCACCTGCGCCAGCGCCCCGCCCTGCGGCCGGTGCCCGATGAATCGGTCTCGGTCGTCGAAGAGTTCGTCGTGGCACTCGGCCCAGTTCTGCGCGAACGCGGCAGCGATGCCGTCCACGGCCGGCCCGCGCACCTGGACGTGGGTGTCGCGCCACTCATGCTCGTCGCGCGCGTTGCCGCACCACTCCTCGGCGATGCCGACCCCGCCGGTGAAGGCCGTCTGCTCGTCCACGACGAGGACCTTGCGGTGGCAGCGATGATTCTGCTTGAACGGCGAGAGGAGCAGCGGCTTGCGGAACCAGGCCACTTGAACGCCGGCCCGCCCCATCTCCGCCAGCAGCTCCTTCTCGATGAGCCGGCTACCGAACCCGTCCAGCAGCAGCCGCACCCGTACCCCCGCCCGCGCTCGCTGCGCCAGCGCTCGGGCGAACTCCCGGGCGATGTCCCCCTTCCAGTACACGAACGTCATCATGTCCACGGTGTGTTCGGCGGACCGGATGCTCGCCAGCATCGCCGGGAAGATCTCGTCTCCGTTGCGCAGGGGCGTGAGCGCGTTCCCCTCGGTCGCCGCGATGCCGAGCAGCCGTTCCAGCCGGCGGCGTATGCGCGCGACGCGTTCCTGGACGGGTGCCGGGGGCGATGTGCCGGCACCGGGAGATGCCGGATCGGGCTGGTCCTGCGTACTGGTCATGGGTCACCTGGCCGGCGTCTACGGGAAACGAGAGCCGCGCTGCCCGGTCCGGCGCGGGGCGCAGCGAGCAGAACGTACCCCCGCATCACGGCCTGAGACCCGTCGGCAGCGACACCTGGTCGGAACCCTGTCACATCAGGAGTTCTCGGACCCCTGGCGACAGGGTTCGCCGCCGCGCCCGCCTTCTGAGCCGCATCCTGGCCGAGCGCGCCGCGGCCTCGTGCCCGCGTGACCTCCGCCTGCCTTTCAGGGCCCGCCCGGGTGGTCTCCCGAGCCGCCCGGGAAGACCGCCTCCCCGGCGAGGCCCCGCTCATCGCGGACTTTCCCGACCGTCTTGCCGCGCCCGGACGGGGCTTCGCGGGGTGCGATCAGTGCCGCCGTGGACGGTGTGTCAGGGGGCGAGGAGGGGTGGGGGCGGGGTCCATCGGTGTGTGCGCGGGATGCCGCCGGTGACGCCGTAGTCCTTCTTCAGCTGTTCGGGGATGGCGTAGTGCATGACGCGGCCGCGGGTGAGGGAGGACAGCTCGAGGACGGTGGTGAGGTGGCCGAGGCGGTCCAGGGCCCAGGCGCCCAGCGGGGAGCGGTCCTCGACGGACTCCAGCACGCCGAGCAGGCTGGGCAGGACCTTGACCACGCTGTCCCAGGCGGTGCGGGGGGTTCGGAGCCAGTCGGCGCACGTGTCGCCGATCAGGTAGCGGATCAGGGCGGAGACGACGGGGTCGAAGAAGGTGCCGGGCACGACCTCCTCGTACAGGTCGATCAGCTGCCGCGTCAGGTGTGCGCCTTCCTCGGACGGGCCCATGTGGCGCACCATGTAAAGGTCGAGGAACTGCCGGGCTTCCTCCAGTGTCCCGGGGGCGGCGTCCTGGTCGACGCCGAGCATGGCGCCGACCACGCGCCAGGCGTAGAAGTAGGCCTCCGCGCCTTCGACGCTCATGTGGATGCCGAGCCGGTGCAGGCTGTCCAGGACGAGCAGGGAGAAGAACATCTGCCCGCCGATCATGTCTTCCTGGCAGATCGGCGTCCCCAGCGCCTCGGTGTCCCACCGGCCCTCGCGTTCGAGGTGGTGGCGGATCGAGGCGTGCAGCAGGCGCACCTTCTGCGCGGCGGGGATGAAGCGGCTGCCGGCCTCGAAGGCGTCGGGCCGCATCAGGTGGACGGTGAACTGGCCGGTCTCCGCCATCCGCTTGGACGGATAGTCCAGCCCGTGAGTGGCCGACAGCAGCTTCGCCACGTGCGGCACGACGTAGCAGGCGGGCATGGAGGCGAAGGACAGCGCGGTGGAGATGTGCACGTTGTTGTCGATGAAGAACAGCCGCGCCTTCTCCATCTCGGCCCAGTCCACCCAGGCCGGCGGCACGCTGGTGACCTGAAGGTACTCTCGGGCTACTTCCGGCAGTCCGTCGGGCAGGGGAGTGCCGGCGGTGGAGACATGACGCATCAGGGTGTTGAACATGCCGACCTCTCCGCGCTCGAAGAGGGTGGTCACGACAGCGTCGGCGAGTTCGTCACCGGCCGGCCGCAGGGCGTCCATCGATGCTTCGGTGTAGGTCATGGCAGCAGTCCTCGGGTGCGGATCCGGTACGGCAGCGCCCGCCGCCGCGACGGGCGAGTGGTTCAGTGGCGGCGGTCGGTGGCGGTGCTCGCGAGGTGGCGCAACGCCCGCCGGGCGGGCACGGGCACGTCCAGGGCGTCCAGAACGCGAGTGGCTTCCCGCACCCGCGTGCTGATCATGTCCTCGACCTGTTCCGGCGCTCTGAGCGCCACCATCAGCTCCCGTATGTGGCTCAGGTGCGCGTCGCCCAGGTCTCGGCGCCCCAGAATCTCGGTGAGCTGGGCGCGCTGCGCGGGCTGAGCGGCGCGCCACGCTGTGGCCAGCAGAGCGGTGGGACGGTGGCAGCGGATGTCGTCCAGACTCGCCTTGCCCGTCTGCTCCGGTTCGCCGAACAGGCCCAGCAGATCGTCCCGCAACTGGAAGGCCTCGCCCAGCGGCAGCCCGTAGGCGGACAGACCGGTGCGCAGATGCTGCGGGGCTC
Organism: Streptomyces sp. NPDC033136; assembly: GCF_055578235.1. Taxonomy (NCBI): domain Bacteria; kingdom Bacillati; phylum Actinomycetota; class Actinomycetes; order Kitasatosporales; family Streptomycetaceae; genus Streptomyces; species Streptomyces sp. NPDC033136. Next base: position 90,696 of record NZ_JBVIPD010000003.1, on the reverse strand, counting down.
CGGCGAGCAGACCCCCGATGAGCAGCGGATGCTCGACGGTGTACTTGGCGGTCTTGTAGCGGATCACCTTCAGGGACGCTTCGGCATCCGGGCGTGCGCCGGTGTGCAGGATCTCCAGGCACGCGCCCGCGATCAGCTCCCGGCCCAGGTCCGCCCACAGCGGCCGCGCACGCGCCAGGTAGGCGGCCGGCAGACCGCTCGTGGCGAACAACTGCCCTGCCAGCGCTATCAGGTGGTCGCCGACCAGCAGGGCCAAGTCTCTCGCGGCGGCGCCTGCCCGTGGCCGTCCCGCCAGGCAGTCCTGGAGGGCGACGTGGGCCGTGGGCCGGTTGCGGCGCAGGGCACTGTCGTCGATGAGATCGTCGTGCACGATCGCCGCGGCGTGCACCAGCTCCATGGAAGCGGCGGCCCGCAGCAGGGCGTCGCTGTCCGGTTGTCCGCCCGCGCGCCAGCCCCAGTAGCAGAACGCCGCCCGCAGCCGCTTGCCGCTTCCGGCCGACCGCTGCAACTGCTCCGCCACCGGCCGCAGGGCGTCGTCGATCGCGACCAACTGCTCGGCCTCCTCCGCCAGGAAGACGCCCAGGATGTCGTCGACCCGCGCTTTGAACGCGGCTGACTCCCAGAGGTCAGGCATCGCCACGAAGGGCCGCCCGCCGGGCGAGCACCTGCTGGGCGAGAAGTTCCAGGTGGGCGGGGGCAGTGGCATACCGGTCCATCGCGAGCCGGCCGCGGGCCATCAGATCCTGCTCCGCACCCCGCGCGATTTCGACACCGTCGGAGCGGCGCAGAAGCCCCTGAAGCGTCCCGGCGGCCGAACCGATGGCGCTCACCGCCAGATCGGCCAAGCCCGCCGCCAGCAGCACGGCTTGCTCGTCCAAGCGCTGACTTCCCTGCGAAGGTGACGTCATGCCGTTGCCCCCCCAAGATCACGTACATAAACAGCTACATCGACTTATGTTCTGTCCCGATCATGGGGGCAAGACGGAGCGGGTAAGGCACGGTTACCGCATCGAGTGATGTGGGCGAACGCATGTCCGGGGGTGGGTGGCGTCCCAGGACGACGTGACGTGACGGCCGAGGGGGAGTCCTGCTGGACGCGCTGGTCATGCGCGCGCTCATCTGCCGCCCGCGCGCGGAACGACCCAGCCCTCGTCCACCGGGCCATGGCCGAGGCCATGGACACCGCCCTCGACCGCATCACCGAGGCCCAGCGCGCCGCCCGCGAGGAAGGCGCGACCGGCCGCCCGCGCTGGCCGGTCATCGTGCTGCGCACCCCGAAGGGCTGGACCGGCCCGGCCGAGGTCGACGGCGTGCCGGTGGAGGGCACCTGGCGGGCGCACCAGGTGCCGCTGTCCGGTGTCCGCGACAACCCCGCCCACCTGCGCGCCCTGGAAACGTGGTTGCGCTCCTACCGGCCCGGAGAACTCTTCGACGAGCGCGGCGGCCCCCGCCCGGAGGTGCTGGCCGGCGTCCCGGACGGGGCCCGCCGTCTCGGCGCCACCCAGCACGCCAACGGCGGCCTGCTGCTGCGCGAGCTGCCCCTGCCGCCCCTGGAGAGGTTCGCCGTCCCCGTAGACAAGCCGGGCGCCACGCTGCACGAGCCGACCCGCGTCCTCGGCGACCTGCTCCGGGACGTCATGGCGGGCACGGCCGACCGGCGTGACTTCCGCCTGGTCGGCCCGGACGAGACCGCCTCCAACCGGCTGCAGGCCGTCTACGCCGCAAGCGGCAAGGCATGGCAGGCGGACACCCTGGACGTCGACGAACACCTCGACCGGCACGGGCGGGTGATGGAGATCCTGTCCGAACACCTCTGCCAGGGCTGGCTGGAGGGCTACCTGCTCACCGGCCGGCACGGGCTGTTCTCCTGCTACGAGGCGTTCGTGCACATCGTCGACTCCATGGTCAACCAGCACATCAAGTGGCTGCGCACCTCGCGCAGGCTGCCCTGGCGCGCCCCCATCGCCTCCCTGAACTACCTGCTGACCTCCCACGTGTGGCGGCAGGACCACAACGGCTTCTCCCACCAGGACCCCGGCTTCGTCGACCACGTCCTCAACAAGAGCCCCGAGGTCGTGCGTGTCTACCTCCCGCCGGACGCCAACACCCTGCTGTCCGTGGCCGATCACGTGCTGCGCAGCCGCGACTACGTCAACGTCATCGTGGCCGGCAAGCAGCCCTGTTTCGACTGGCTGTCGATGGACGAGGCCCGGGTGCACTGCGCCCGCGGTGCCGGCATCTGGGAGTGGGCCGGCACCGGGAACGGCTCGCACGAGCCCGACGTCGTGCTGGCCTGCGCGGGAGACGTCCCCACCCAGGAGGTCCTTGCCGCGGCCCAGTTGCTCCGCCACCACCTGCCCGAACTGACCGTGCGGGTCGTCAACGTGGTCGACATCGCCCGGCTGCTGCCGAGCGAGGAACATCCGCACGGGATGAGCGACTTCGAGTACGACGGCCTCTTCACCGCCGACAAGCCGGTGATCTTCGCCTACCACGGCTATCCGTGGCTCATCCACCGCCTCGCCTACCGCCGCACCGGCCACAAGAACCTGCACGTCCGCGGCTACAAGGAGATCGGCACCACCACCACACCGTTCGACATGGTCGTCCGCAACGACATGGACCGCTACCGCCTGGTCATGGACGTCATCGACCGTGTCCCGAGGCTGGCCGTGCGCGCCGCGGCCGTGCGCCAGGGCATGCAGGACGCGCGGCAGCGCCACGACGTATGGATCCGCGAGCACGGCACGGACCTGCCGGAGGTCGCCGACTGGACCTGGGACGGCTGAATCCACCACGGCAGCGCACGACGGCGTGCGCGCTTGCTCACCGTGTGCGCGCGGCGACACCATCGTGATGGGTGTCGGCAAACCAGGGACCAATGGCCCTGGCCTTTGGTCCCAGGGGCAGGGAAGGATCACCATGGGATTCCGTGGGACTCCACCAGACCCCCCAGAGCACATCACGAGGAGTGACTGATGGCGGACAGCGAGCAGGTCGGCACCGGAAGGCCTGTCCGGGTGTTCCTCCTGGACGACCACGAGGTCGTACGGCGGGGCGTGCACGACCTGCTGGACGACGAGCCGGACATCACGGTGGTCGGCGAGGCCGCCACCGTCGAGCAGGCTCTGGTGCGGGTTCCCGCGCTGCGCCCCGACGTGGCGGTCCTCGACGTCCGCCTGCCCGACGGGGACGGCGTGACTGTCTGCCGTGAACTGCGCTCGCTCATGCCCGGCCTCGCCTGCCTGATGCTGACCTCGTTCGACGACGAGGAGGCCCTGCTGGATTCGATCATGGCGGGTGCGTCCGGGTACGTCCTGAAGCAGATCCAGGGCTCCGATCTGGTCTCGGCCGTGCGCACGGTGGCCCGTGGCCAGTCGCTGCTGGACCCGAGCGCCACCGCCAAGGTGATGGCCAGGCTGCGAGGCGGCCGGCAGCAGGAGGAGGAACCGGACGCCCTGCCGGGGCTGACCGAGCGGGAGCGGGAGATCCTGGCGCTGATCGGTGAGGGCCTGACCAACCGGCAGATCGGCCAGCGGCTGTACCTCGCGGAGAAGACGGTGAAGAACCACATCTCCCGGCTGCTGGCCAAGCTGGGCGTGGAGCGGCGCATCCAGGCCGCGGTCATCGCCACGCAGGCCCAGGACCGGCTGCGGCACGAAGGGCGCTGACACGCGCCCCGGGACGGCAGACCGCGACGATCCCTCTCAGAGCCCTTCTGCCGTCCCGCGGGCCCGGACGGCCCACGGCCCGTTCACCCGCCGCACCGGCCGGCACGACGAAGAAGGGGGTTGCACCAACAGGCTGCCCGGTCTCAGGGCGTACGCCGCCGGGCTGCCGTGTGCCCGAACCGCCCCGGTGCGACTGGCCGTGGCGGCGTGATCCCCGTGCCCTCCTCGGGCGCCGACCGATACCGTGGCACATGAGCCGACGGTGGTCGACTCCAGGCGGGAACGGTAGGAGGATCACGTTGGCAAGCTCCGAGGACACTCGGAAAGCTCGGGTGAAGCTGCCCCAGCTCAGGCTGGACGAGTTGCTGGAGGAGCTGCAGGCCCGGGTGGACGCGGCCCGGGGGACGCGGGACCGTGTGCACAGCCTGCTCGAGGCGGTGCTGTCGGTCGGTCGCGAACTCGACCTGGAGCAGGCGCTCTACAGCATCGTGGAGGCCGCGACCACACTGGTGGACGCGCAGTACGGCGCGCTCGGGGTGATCGGCCCGGACGGCAAGCGGCTGTCGGCCTTCCACACTGTGGGCGTCACCCCGGACCAGATCGACCGCATCGGGAACTACCCGGAGGGCCACGGCATCCTGGGCGAGCTGATCCGCCACCCCGAGCCCCTGCGACTGCCGAAGCTCTCCCAGCATCCGGCCTCCTACGGTTTCCCGCCGCACCACCCCCCGATGAACACGTTCCTGGGCGTCCCCATCCGGGTCCGGGGCCAGGTGTTCGGCAACTTGTACCTGACCGAGAAGCACGGCGGAGCCGACTTCGATGATGAGGACGAGTCGGTCCTGTCCACCCTCGCCGTGGCCGCGGGCGTCGCCATCGACAACGCCCGCCTGTACGAGGAGTCCAGGCTGCGCGAGCGGTGGCTGAGGGCGAACGCCGAGATCACGCACACCCTGATGTCCGGAGGCGACCAGGCGGAGGTCCTGCGGCTGATCGCCGAGCGGGCGCGGGAGATCACCGGCGCCGAGCTCGCCCTGGTCGCCGTGCCGATGCAGGACACCGACGCGCTCAACGTGGAACTGGCCATCGGCAGGCAGGCGGAGCTGCACCAGGGGCTGGTGCTGCCCGTCGAGGGAACACTCATCGGGCGGGCCGTCGCCGGCGGCGCACCGGTGACCAGCCCGGACATCTCGCGCGACGACGAGGTCTCGGCCGACCCGCCCCGCTTCGCCGGCCTGGGGCCGGCCGTGGCCGTGCCCGTGGGCACGGGCGACAGGGTCCGCGGTGTCGTCCTGCTGGTGCGCGAGACGGGCGCCGCAGAGTTCGCCGAGAAGGAGATGGAGCCCCTGCGGGGCTTCGCCGGGCAGGCCGCGGTCGCCATGGAACTGGCGGAGCGCCGCCGGGACGCCGAGCAGATCGCCATCCTGGAAGACCGCGACCGGATCGCCCGCGACCTGCACGACCTCGCCATCCAGCGGCTGTTCGCCACCGGGATGACCCTGCAGAGCGCCGGCCGCCTCATCGACAACGAACAGGCCTCGGAGCGGGTGCTGCGGGCCGTGGACGACCTCGACGAGACCATCAAGATCATCCGATCGACGATCTTCGGCCTGCGCACGCACGGCGACGAGCGGGCCCCCGGTCTGCGAGCCCGGTCGGTACGGGTGATCGGCGAGGCCGCGCCCGTCCTGGGCTACGCGCCCAGCGTGCGCATGGAGGGACTGCTCGACACCCACGTCCCGAAGGAGACCGCCGACCACGTCGTGGCCGTGCTGTCCGAGTCGTTGACGAACATCACCCGCCACGCCCACGCCGACCGCGCCGACGTCGTGCTGGAGACCGACGGCAACGACGTACGCCTCACGGTCACGGACAACGGTGTGGGCCTGCCCGCGGGGGGCCGTCGCAGTGGCCTCGCCAACATGGAGGAGCGGGCGCGCAAGCTCGGCGGGGACATGGAACTCCTCGGCCGGGACGGCGGCGGGACGCGACTCGTGTGGCACGCCCCGGTGCGGCAGGCGCGGGAGCCGTCCGAGCAGTGAGGACGCTGGCACCGGGGGAAGCGTCCCCAGGTGCGCGCGAGGCTGTGCGCCACGCCTGGCCAAGCCTCGCGGTCCGTTGGCGAAGGACCTGGCCGGGCCTGATCCTGGAAGGGCGAGCCCGGAGCGGACCCATCGAGCGAAACGGTGTCGTCATGCAAGCTCACCTGGGCGATCAGCTGATCGTCGAAAGCCCGGCCACCGGCACCGCCCGGCGCGACGGCGAGATCGTCGGTCTCCACCACGACGACGGAACGCCTCCCTACGACGTGCGGTGGTCGGACACCGGCCAGATCACGCTCGTCTTCCCCGGGCCGGACGCACATGTCCAGCACCTTCACCACGAGGGGGCGGCGGCCGGCGGGGCACCGGCACCCACGGACTCCGGGCCCGCCGCGGGCCGGCCGGGAGACGTCGGGCGGCGTGTGGCGGCCGCACGGCGCCGCAGTGGCCTCAGCCGGGAGGAGGCGGCTCGCCGCGCCCAGATGGCGCCGGAGTACCTCGCCTACCTCGAGGAGCAGCCGTCCGACCCCAGCCTCGGCACCCTGATGCGGCTGGCCGACGCGCTAGGGATCCGGCTCGTCGACCTCCAAGGCGGCGACCAGGACCTCCCACCGGGGCAGGGGCAGGCGCTGCTGCACCCCCGCCTCCAGGAACTCAGCCCAAAGGAGTGCCGCACCCTGCTGTCCACGCACGGTGTCGGGCGCGTCTCGCTGACCACCGCCGGCGGCCCGGCCGTGCTCCCGGTCAACTACGACGTCGTCGACGACGCCCTCGTGTTCCGCACCTCGGCCGACGCGGCCCCCGCCGCCGCCGTCGGCACCGAGGTCGCCTTCGAGGTGGACCACATCGACGAGGCCATGAGCCAGGGCTGGAGCGTGCTGGCCGTCGGCCTGGCCCGCGCGGTCACGGACCCCGACGAGGTGCGCCGCCTGGAGGAGCGGGCCCACACCGGCCCCTGGGCCGGCGGCCCACGCACCACGTGGGTGGCGATCCGGCCCGCGAGCGTGACGGGGCGTCGCATCATGCCGGCGGACCGGTGAGTGGATCATCTCGCCTCCGACGAGGGGGGCCGTGACCATCGCGGCGTGGCCGGGCCAGCCTCCGGTGCCCGCCGTGGCGCGGTAGCAGCCGCATCCCACCGCACGCCCCGCGTGCTCAACGGCCCTGCTCTCCAGGGCCGTTGGGTCCCACGACTGTGGACCCTCCGGCATCCGGCGCCGACCGCCGCGAGCCAGGAACGTGAACGGTGTCCGGAACCGGCCGGGCCGTCCGCGAAGGGATCACCGTCATGGCCGTGCACGATCACTCACACCGGAGTGCGGGTCTCCACCTGCCGTCGTTCCGAAGGAACCGGCAGTCCACCGCACCCGGAGCCACCGCGTCCGCACTCGACGCCACGCACACCGCGAGGGCGTACATCGTCGGTTCGGTGCGCATCCTCATGGGCTTCGTCTTCCTGTGGGCCTTCCTGGACAAGACGTTCGGCTTCGGTTACGCGACTCCGTCCGGCAACGGCTGGATCGACGGCGGTTCGCCGACCAAGGGATTCCTCGGCTCGGTGGCCGTCGGACCGCTGGAGTCCACGTTCCACGCGTGGGCCGGTGCGGCCTGGGCGGACTGGCTGTTCATGCTGGGCCTCCTGGGCATCGGCCTGGCGCTGGCCTTGGGCATCGGGCTGCGCCTGGCCGCGGTGGCGGGAACCGTGATGATGGCGCTGATGTGGATGGCGGAGTGGCCGCCTGCCCGGCACCTCTCGGACGGTTCGCCGAGCATGTCGACCAACCCCTTCGCCGACTACCACCTCGTCTACGCCGCCGTGCTGATCGCCCTGGCCGCCTTCTCCGCCGGCGACGCTCTCGGCCTCGGCCGGCTCTGGGCCAGGCTCCCCTTCGTCCGCGAGAACGGCTGGCTGCGCTGACCGGAGGAGAACGCGGTGGGCTCCCTCGCGGGCCCACTGCCCGGCCTGTGCGCCTGTGCGAGGGACGGTCGGGTCCCGGCCCGGGACCAGTGGCCCCTGGGGTTCCCGCCGCCCGCGTACGACCCTCGAACCAGAAGCCCTACCCGGAGGTTGAGAAGTATGTCCCGCACCATCACCGCAGGTCTCGACGGCTCGGCCGAGAGCCGGGCCGCCGCCGAATGGGCCGCCCGGGAGGCGAAGCTGCTGGGTTTGCCGCTCAAGCTCGTCCACGTCCGGCAGCCCGTGCCCGAGCCCGTCGCCCAGGCACCGCTCCCGGGAGCCGAGACCCGCCGGCACTGGACCGACAGGGCTCCCCGCGAGGCCGCCGAGGGGCTGCGGCTGCGGCACCCCGGCGTCGAGGTGGGTACGGAACAGCTCTCCGGCAGCCCCGCCGAGGCACTGTGCTCGGTGGCGAAGGACTCCGAACTGCTGGCCCTGGGCTCGCGCGGTATGAGCGGAATCGGTGGCTTCCTGGTCGGCTCCGTCGGCCTGGCCGTCCTGGCGCACGCCGAGCGGCCGGTGGTCCTGGTCCGGGCGGGAGGACAGGCGGCCGACGAGCACGAGATGGACCCCGTCGGCATCCCGTCGGCCGCGGCCCCATACCGGCCGGTCGTGCTCGGCCTGGACACCGCCAGCCCCGACGCGACGCTGATCGAGTTCGCCTTCGAGGCGGCGCGACGCCGTGCCACCTCCCTCCGGGTCGTCCACGGCTGGAACCCGCCGACCTACTACGCCTTCGGCGTGTCCGCCGACCCCGGACTGCACGGCACCCTCGCCCGGAGCGAGTCCACCGCCCTGGCCGAGGCGCTGGGGCCGTGGCGGCAGAAGTTCCCGGACGTCGAGGTGGCGGAGGAGTCGCGCTTCGGCAGCCCCTCCCTGCAACTGATCGAAGCCTCCCGGGCGGCATCCCTCGTCGTCGTGGGCCGGCGCATCCGGCGCAGCCCGCTCGGCGCCCACATCGGCCCCGTCACGCACGCCGTCCTGCACCACGCCGCCGCCCCCGTGGCCGTCGTCCCGCACGCCTGAAACACCCGCCCACAGCACCCTGAGGAGCACCAACACGTAGGCAGCAGTCGTCCGGGCCTTCGGTGGGTGCTCCTCGCCGCCTCGCACGAGGCCGACCTCCTCGTCGTCGGGGCCCGGCGCCGGTCCGGCCACCTCGGGCTCCAGCTCTCCCGCGTCGCCCACACCCTCCTGCACCACTCCGTCTGCCCGGTGGCGGTCGTACCCGGACCGGCGTGAGGTCAGAGGTCCGCCGTGCGGTCCGGGACGTACTTCTGCAGCTCGCGCGGCGGGCGCTGGTACCCGGTCGACGGCGGGCGCTCCGGCAGTTCCAGGACGGGCGGTGCCACCTGCTGGTACGGCACGGAGGCGAGCAGGTGGGCGATCATGTTCAGCCGCGCACGGCGCTTGTCGTCGCTCTCCACGACGTACCACGGTGCCTCGGCGATGTCGGTGTGCACCATCATCTCGTCCTTGGCACGGGAGTAGGCCTCCCAGCGGGTGATCGACTCCAGGTCCATGGGGGACAGCTTCCAGCGCCGCAGGGGGTCCTGGAGCCGGCGCTGGAAGCGGTCCTGCTGCACGGTGTCGCTCACCGAGAACCAGTACTTGCGCAGCAGGATCCCTTCCTCCACCAGCATCCGCTCGAAGATCGGGCACTGGCGCAGGAAGAGCTGGTACTCCCGCTTCGTGCAGAACCCCATGACGTGCTCGACACCCGCGCGGTTGTACCAGGAGCGGTCGAAGAGCACGATCTCGCCGGCGGCCGGCAGGTGCTCCACATAGCGCTGGAAGTACCACTGGGTGCGCTCGCGCTCGGTCGGCTTCGGCAGAGCCGCGATCCGCGCAACGCGGGGATTCAGATGCTCGGCGACCCGTTTGATGGTGCCGCCCTTGCCCGCCGCGTCCCGGCCCTCGAAGACGACGACCAGCCGGACTCCCTCCGCCCGCACCCACTCCTGCAGCCTCGCCAGCTCCGTCTGCAGACGCAGCAGCTCCTTCTCGTACGCCGTGCGCGACAGCTTCGCTGCCTTCTTGCCGGCCATGCCACCCTCCACCGCCCGGTGACCCGGGCATCCACCGCCGGGCCACTCCGTCCAGGTCGAACACCAGAACGCCACCGTACTGAGTGGCGACCGGCCGCGCATCCGGCCGGCACCTTCGGCGGTTCTGGCCGGACGACGCCCCTGCCTTGGGCCGATCGGCCCTCGAATCGGCCCCGGACAGCCCTGGGGCGCGGCGGCGAGCAGCCGGATGCTCGAAGTGTCGAATGGCCTGGAGGAGATCCGAGATGACGGACGACGTGCTCGACCGACCCACCGTCCACGCCGTCGTACGCCGAACCGCAGGCGGCGGCACGGGCGCTGGCCCACGCCGCCCGCCGGACGGCCTGGCTCGCCCGCCCGTCCGGCACCGTCCCGGTTCCCGAGGGAGCCGACACGGCGCGAGCCCGGCGGATCGCCGAGAGCTGTCTGGCCGCGCAGCCGGACGGCGGCTGGCTGGAGCCGCGTACCTGCGCGGAGCTGCTGGCCTGCTACGGCATTCCACAGTCGCCGTGGGACTCGACGGCCGAGTGGCCATGAAGGCCCACTGGCCGGGACTGGTGCACAAGAGCGAGCAGCACGCGGTCCACCTCGACCTGCGCGGCGAGGAGCAGGTCCGGGCCGCCTACCAGGACCTGCGGGCCCGGTTCGCCGGGGTGATGACCGGGGTGGTCGTGCAGCCGCTCGCCCCACGCGGGACCGAACTGTTCGCCGGGGTCGTCCATGACGGCGTCTTCGGACCCCTCGTCCTCTTCGGCCTCGGCGGGACGGCCACGGAGGTGCTCGCCGACCACGCCGCTCGCCTCACCCCGCTCACCGACTACGACGTGCACGACCTCATCACCGCCCCGCGCTGCGCCCCGCTTCTCCTCGGCGCGCACGGCAGCGGTCCCGTGGACCTCGAAGGCCTGGAACAGCTCCTTCTGCGGCTCTCCCGCATGGCGGAGGACCTGCCGCAGCTCGCCGAGGCCGACTTCAACCCCGTCCTCGCGACACCCGGCGGGATCACCGTCCTCGACGCGCGCATCCGCCTCCTGCCGCGCACACCCCATGACCTCCACCTCCGCCGACTCCGCTGAGGAGGGATCGGCATGAAACACGACAAGACCGGTACGTCGACGGCCACCGACGTCGTCCGGTTCGGCCGCGGGACACCGTTCAAGGAGGTGCTGCGGCTGCTGGCCGACCGCGGGATCAGCGGACTGCCCGTGGTCGACGAGGACGGACGGGTCACCGGCGTCCTCTCGGAGACCGACCTGCGACCGGACGCGGCCCGGCTGCCGGTCCGCGTCGAGCCCGGGCGCCGGCTGAGCCTTGCCGCACTGACGCCGTGCGCCAGGGAACGGGCCACGACGGTGCGGACCCGCACGGCCGGCCAGGTGACGAACGGCTCGCGTGTCACCGCACACGCCGGCGACACCATCGGGCAGGCCGCGCGCACGCTTGCCCTGCGACGAGTGGAGCGACTGCCCGTGCTCGACGGGACGGGCCGCATGGTCGGCATCGTCACCCGGCGCGCCCCGCACACGGCATTCCGGAGGCCCGACGAGGAGATCCGCTCGGAAATCGTCGACGAGGTGCTGGGACGCGCCCTGGGACCGGTGCCTCCCTGCGTCACCGTCCTGGTCTCGCACGGTGTCGTCACGCTGCACGGTCACATGGAACGCAGGAGTGACACCGCGGTCGTCGTCTCCCTGGCATGGCGGATCGACGGCGTGGCCGAGGTGATCGACAGACTCACCTACTGGATCGACGACGCGCGGCTCCGTCCCGGCGACCGGTCACAGCACCGGACGGCCGGCGACCGGCCGCGACAACCCTGAAAGGAGGCGAACCACCATGCCGAACAACGTGCTGGTCGCCTACGGGACGACCAACGGCTCCACGGCGGAGATCGCCGAATCCGTCGCGGCGGTCCTGCGCAAGCAGGGGCTGGCGGCGGAGGCGGTGCCCGCGGGAACCGTGACGAGTCTGGCGTCGTACGACGCCGTCGTGGTCGGTGGAGCCCTCTACGCGGGACGCTGGCACCGGGACGCCCGCCGCTTCGTGCGGCGCCACCGCAGGTCCCTGGAAGAGAGCCCGGTGTGGTTCTTCAGCAGCGGGCCGCTCGACGCCTCGGCGTCGGAGCGGGACATCCCGCCCGTGCCCGGCGTCAAGCGCGCGATGGGCAAGCTGGACGTCACCGGGCACGTCACCTTCGGAGGCCGTCTCGAGGAAGGCGCGAAGGGCCGCGTCGCCCGGATGATCCTGCGCTCCGGCAAGGGCGGGGACTTCCGCGACTTCGACGCGATCGAGACCTGGGCCGCGCGGCTGGCCGGCGAACTCATCGGCGACGAAGCCCCCTAGTGGGGCCGGCCCGACGACCGGCCGGGCCTTGTCCTGCCCGCCCTGGTGCCGGGCAGGACAAGGGATCGCCCGACCGCTGCACCGGATGAAGGACGGACTGGCTGATGTACGCGAACGACGGTTTCCGCGAACTGGACCGGCAGGAGTGCCTGCGCCTGCTGGCCACAGTGCCGGTGGGACGTATCGTCCACACCCGTCGTGCCCTTCCCGCCGTGCTGCCTGTCAAGTTCCGCCTGGACGACGACGGCGCGGTGCTGCTGCGCACCTCGGCCGCCTCGGAGCTGGTCCGCGCCATCGACGGCGCGGTGGTCGCCTTCGAGGCCGACGAGGTGGACGCCGCGGCTCACTCGGGCTGGAGCGTCGTCGTCACGGGTTCCGCCTCGGTGGTGACCGATCCGGTCGAGCAGAGGCGCCTCGCCGAGAGCGGCCCCCGCTCCTGGGTGCCGTGGCCCGAGGAGGTGCTGGTGCGCATCGAGCCGGACCTGGTCACCGGGCGGGAGCTCGCCGGCGGACGGACTCTGTACGAAGTGGCCGTGCCTGCGTCGGGCGCTACGCGGATCAGGCGGGGCGGCAGTCCGTCGACGGGCCGCTCATCGGAACGTGAGCCGGGCTGAGGGCATCGGACAGCCGCTCGTACAGCTCGAAGGCGCCGGTCAGGTCCGTGTGGCACAGGAGGCGGCGGAAGGAGACGCTGTCGGTGACCAGCCGCAGCCGGCCGTGCCGGGCTTCGGCCCGCCTGCGCGCCCGGCACAGTGCGCGCAGCCCGGCGCAGTCGATGAAGGACACCGTGCTCAGGTCCACGATCAGGTCCGGCCGCTGCGCGGCGGTCAGGGCGTCGAGCCGAGCGGAGAGCGCGGGCTCGGTGAGGACGTCGATCTCGCCGTGCAACTCCACGACGTTCGTGTCGCCGACGGGGCGTTCGGTGTGGCTCGGCAGGGTGCCGGTGTGCTGGTGCGCCATGGACGGAGTCAAGTCCAGGAGCCGCCCCACGCGGTAGGGCCACGAGGCCCTGTTGCCCGTCACGGACCGGGGCCGTTCGGCCCAAGGGACCCGGCGGGTACCCGCTCAGTGCGGGCTGCGAGTCCCCTGCAGCTCGCGCCCGGAGACCAACTCGCTCGTGATGCGCACGAAGACCGCACGGTGCAGCGGCATCCAGGAACCGGGCGCGGTCCGGGACAGCCGCTCGTGTTCGGCGGGGTCCGTCACTACCCTGGCCCGCCCTGTGACGACCACACTCCACCCGGACCGGGTCGCCGCGGTGAACTCGTCCGCCTCGAAGGCGACGACGACACCGTCGACGGCGCGTACGAGGTCGGAGCCGGCGGAGGTGCACAGGATGACCGAGGCGTCCGTGTCCAGGGAGAAGTTCAGCGGGAGGACCGCGGGCAGGGCCTGCTGGGTATACACCAGGCGGCCCACTGGCACCTTCGCCAGCAGGCGCAGGCACTCCTGCCGGTCGAGGGAGCGAAAGCCGTCGTTCTGCAACATCAGACCATCGTCCGTCCGGGCGCCGCGAGGCAGTAGGGCCGGTCGGCCCTCATCCGGGCCCGCGAAAACCGCCCGCGGCCGGGTGGCAGCCCGGCACCGCCAACGGCGTGCCCCGGACCTGCCGGGGCTGCGCGCCTCGCACCTTGAGGCGAGCGGCCCGCCGCGTCCCCGCGCCGCCGGCCGCGGCGACCCTCTCGGGCCGGTGGAGGGGACCGGCCGGCCCATGCGCCTCCCACCGGTCCGCGCGAAGCTGGAAATGCGGTGCATTCCCGGCATCGCGCCTCTGCCAGGAAAGTGGGAACGCCATGAAGGGCTACGTGTTCCACGGCCCCGGACAGTCCGCCTGGGAGGACGTCCCGGACCCCGCTGTCAAGGAGGCGACCGACGCCATCGTGCGCGTCGACGCCGTCACCATTTGCGGTACCGATCTGCACATCCTCAAAGGCGACGTGCCCGAGGTGCGCCCGGGCACGGTGCTGGGGCACGAGGCGGTCGGTGAGATCGTCGATGTCGGCGGTGACGTGCGCACGGTGCGGCCGGGGGACCGGGTGCTGGTCTCCTGCATCACCGCCTGCGGCCGCTGCCGCTACTGCCGCGAGGGCGTGTACGGCCAGTGCCGGGGCGGCGGTGGCTGGATCCTGGGCCACCTGATCGACGGGACCCAGGCCGAGTACGTCCGCGTGCCGTACGCCGACCTGTCCGTGCACCCGCTGCCAAGCGCCCTGGACAGCGAGGACGCCGTGCTGCTGGCCGACATCTTTCCCACCGCCTACGAGGTCGGTGTCCTCAACGGGCACGTACGGCCCGGGGACACCGTCGCCGTCGTGGGCGCCGGCCCCATCGGACTCGCGGCCATCGCCACGGCGCGGCTGTTCGCACCGGAGCGGATCGTCGCCGTGGACCTCGCCGCCGCGCGGCTGGACGAGGCCAGACGGCTCGGCGCGGGCGCCGTGGCCGACGCCCGGGAAGCCCCCGAGCAGCTGATCTCGGACCTCACCGAAGGGCTGGGCGCGGACGTCGTCGTCGAGGCCGTGGGCGTACCCGAGGCCTTCGAGCTCTGCACCAGGATGGTGCGGCCCGGCGGGAACGTGGCCAACGTGGGTGTGCACGGCAAGCCCGCGACCCTGCACCTGGAAGACCTGTGGATCAAGAACGTGACCATCACCACGGGCCTGGTCGACACGTACTCCACGCCCACCCTGCTCAAGATGGCCGCCGCCGGCCGGCTGCCCACCGGGCAGCTGGTCACGCACACCTTCCCGCTGAACCACATGGAGGAGGCGTACGACGTCTTCGCCCGGGCCGCCGACACCGGCGCACTCAAGATCGTGCTCGGTGGAGACCGGCACCAGGAGGTCGTCCCCGTCGAGGCGGCCTGACGAAGGAGGACTGCCCGGTGACGAGAGGGTGGGAACGATGACGATGGAACTGCCCCTGGTTGTGGGCGTCGACGGATCGGACGGCAGTCTGCAGGCGGTCGACTGGGCGGTGGACGAAGCTGCCCGGCACGGCCTCGCGCTGCGGTTGGTCCATGCCTCCCTGTGGGAGCGGTACGAGGGCATCGTGCCGTCGCTCGGTGCGGACCGCCCGACGGGACAGGTGATGGCCGACCACATCGTTGCCTCCGCCGCGGAGCGTGCCGGCCGGCGCAACCCGGACGTGAAGGTGTCCACCGAGGTCGTCCTGGCCGAGGCGGCGGACGCGCTCCTGCACGAGGGCAACAACGCCACCGCCCTGATCACCGGGTCGCGGGGCCGCGGCGAGCTGAAGGGACTGCTGCTCGGCTCCGTCGGGCTGGCGGTCGCGGCCCGCGCGCACTGTCCGGTCATCGTGGTGCGGGGCGACAAGGCCGGCCTGGCGGGTACCCACGAGCGGATCCTGCTCGGCGCGGGGGAAGCGGCCAGGAGCGGGGAAGCCGTTCGGTTCGCCTTCCGTGAGGCCGAGGCCCGGGGGTGCGTTCTCGATGTGGTCCGGGCCTGGCGCTGCCCCACGCACGAGGGCGACGACACGGGCGCGCTCACCGAGGCGCTCGACCGGCACCACGAGGAGCGCGCCCGCGCCGAGCTCGACGAACTGCTCGGTGACGCGACGGCCGATCACCCGGGTGCCCGGGTGCGCCGTACGCCGGTGGAGGGGCCGGCCCGCAAGGTGCTGGTGCTCCGGTCGGCCGCCGCCGACCTGGTGGTCGTCGGAGCGCGGCGCCGGCAGGGCCACTTCGGGCTCCAGCTCGGCAGGGTGGCCCACACGCTGCTGCACCATGCCCGGTGCCCCGTGGCCGTCGTGCCTCAGCGGGTGTGAGTCCGCCCTGCCGGGGAGCGCGGCGGGCCCCGCGAGGAGAAAAATGGGAGAGCGTCGGGCCTCGCGCCCCTTGCGCAGAGGAGACAGCCTCGTGACGGACCGGACGCGGGAGTACGACGGCAGCCCGGAGCACGACGGAACCTGGGACTACGACGGCAGCCGGGAGCACGACGGAATGTCGGAGCACTACGGCACCTGGGAGTACGACGGTACCTGGGAGTACGACGGGTACCGTCCGTCCGACGAGCGGCTGAGGGAGTCGCTGTGCACGCTGGGCAACGGCTACTTCGCCACCCGCGGGGCGCTGCCCGAGTGCGCCGCGGACGACGTGCACTATCCGGGCACGTACGTAGCCGGCTGCTACAACCGGCTGACCTCCGAGGTCGCCGGACGCCAGGTCGAGAACGAGGACCTGGTCAACGTCCCCAACTGGCTCCCGCTCCGCTTCCGCCTCACGGGCGAGCAGTGGCTCACACCCGACACGGCGACCGTCATGGAACACCGTCAGACCCTCCACCTGGACTCGGGACTGCTGGAACGCCGCACCCGGTACGCCCTCGGCCCGGCACGCGTGCTGTCCGTACGGCAGCAGCGACTGGTGCACATGGCCGACCCCCACCTCGCGGCGCTGCGCACCGAGTTCACCGCCGAGGACTTCTCCGGTGAGCTGGAGGTCGAGGCCGCGCTCGACGGGGACGTCACCAATGCCGGGGTGCCGCGTTACCGGGACCTGGACGGGCGCCACCTGACCCACGTGCAGACCGGCACCGACGTGCCCGGCACGGTGTGGCTGCGCTGCCGGACCCGCACCTCGGACATCCGCATCGGCATGGCCGCCCGGCTCACGGCCCAGGCACCGGTCACGGACGCGCACGAACCGGCGCGCGCGGTCCAGCGCCTCGTGCTGTCCCTGACACCTGGCCGGACCGCCACCGTCGAGAAGACCATCGCCCTGCACACCTCGCACGACCCCGCGATCAGCGACCCGCTTCAGGCAGCCGCCGAGCGGGTGAGCGCGGCACCGGGTTTCGGCGAACTGGTGACGTCCCACCGCACCGCCTGGAACCAGCTGTGGCGCCGGGCCGGGCTCGACGTCCCCGGGGAAGCGGGCCACATCCTGCGCCTGCACCTCTTCCATGTGCTCCAGACCCTCTCCCCGCACACCGCCGACCTGGACGTCGGCGTTCCCGCGCGCGGCCTGCACGGCGAGGCCTACCGCGGGCACGTCTTCTGGGACGAGCTGTTCGTCCTGCCGTATCTGAACCTGCATTTCCCCGAGGTGTCCCGCGCCCTGCTCCACTACCGCCACCGGCGCCTGGACCGGGCCCGCTCCTCGGCCCGGGCCATCGGCCGACGCGGCGCTCTCTACCCGTGGCAGAGTGGCAGCGACGGACGCGAGGAGACACAGCAACTGCACCTCAACCCGCGCTCGGGCCGTTGGCTGCCCGACCACACGCACCTTCAGCACCATGTCGGATCGGCGATCGCCTACAACGTGTGGCAGTACTGCGAGGCCGGCGGCGACGCCGAGTTCCTCCACACCAAGGGCGCCGAGATGCTGCTGCACATCGCGCGCTTCTGGGCCGACTCGGCGACTTGGGACAAGGCCTCGGGGCGGCACCGCATCCGGGGCGTGGTCGGCCCCGACGAGTACCACGAGGCGTACCCCGGCGCGGAGCGGCCCGGCCTGGACGACAACGCGTACACCAATGTCATGGCCGCCTGGGTCCTCACCCGCACCGTGGAGCTGCTGCGCACGTTGCCCGAACCCCGCCGCCGCGAACTCGCCGAGCGCACCGCCCTCGACGAGGGCGAACCGGAGCACTGGGAGGACCTCTCCCGCACGCTCCACATCCCCTTCCACGACGGCGTCATCAGCCAGTTCGAGGGCTACGGCGACCTCACGGAACTCGACTGGGACGACTACCGCAAGCGGTACGACGACATCCGGCGCCTGGACCGGATCCTGGAAGCGGAGGGCGACACCGTCAACCGCTACAAGGCGTCGAAACAGGCCGACGTGCTCATGCTCGGGTACCTCTTCTCACCGGACGAACTCCAGCAGCTCTTCGACCGGTTGGGCTACCGGCTGGACGAGGAGACCTGGCGGCGCACGGTCGACTACTACCTCGCCCGCACCAGCCACGGCTCCACCCTCAGCGGCCTGGTCCACGGCTGGGTCCTGGCCCGGTGCCGACGCGCCGAAGCGTGGACGTTCTGCCAGGAGGCCCTGCGCGGCGACATCGCCGACCTGCAGGGCGGCACCACCGGCGAGGGCATCCACCTGGGCGCCATGGCCGGCACCCTCGACTTCGTCCAGCGGGGGCTCACCGGCCTGGAGACCCGCTCCGGGGCACTGTGGCTGAACCCCGTTCCGCTGCCCGAGCTCTCCTCGTACGGCTTCTCCATCCGCTACCAGGGCCACTGGGGCATCCGGCTGCGGCTGACGAGCGGACGACTGGAGATCGCCGTGCCCCCGTCCTCCCTCATGCCGATCGACATCGAACTGCCCGACCGCGCGGTCAGCGTCCAGCCGGGGGAGACGTGCCGGCTGCTCCTCGCCGAATGACGGCGGTCCGCAAGTGCTCCGGCACTCCCGCGGCGACGGCGGCGTCGCGCACGATGCGGGCGGCTTCGGCGCTCCATCAGCCGGGCTGCGTCCGGGACGGTCTGCTCCGGGTGCACGGTGATCGCGGGATTCGACATCACGTCCGCCGCCAGGACGGCACGGGACGGCTCGGTCTCGGCCCGACGCGCCTGCGCGCGCACGAGGTCGGTGCCGGAGACGACGCCGAGCACCTTGTCGTCGTCGAGCACCGGCACTCCGCTGATCCGGTGCCGGTCGAGCAGGCGGACGACTTCCTTGAACGATGTCGTCCGGCGTACCTCCACGACGTTCCTGGTCATCACTTCACCGACGGTGCGAGTGGGCACGGTGGTCTCTCCCTCACGAGCACGGCGGGGAGGGGGTGTGACGGCCCTGACTCCCCACCAGATCAGCGGGCGCCGGGGGCGCCTATCGCTCCGGACCGCCGCGCCACGGGGGCGGCGGGGCCGTCCTGCGGCTCGCGTCCCCGCGGTGTGCGACACGGTCCGTGCCGCTGCGCAGCCGGTCCTGCAGCCGGTCGGCGAGCTCCCGGGCGCTCGCCTCACGGGCGTGGACGACCACGAGGTCGTTGCCCACCCGGATCTCCGCGCCGGCGGACCAGGGCAGTTCGACGTGATGGGCCGCGGCCCTGGCGACGCGCACGACGCCGTTGGCGGGCGGAAGCCCGGGACGGTCCAGAGCGGCGCCGACCTTCTCCCGGACGTAGGCGAGGGACTCCTCGTCGACGTCGCCCTCGGCGCGCACGCGGACGGTGGCGCCGAGGCCACGGTTACCGAAGTCCTTGGCAGTCATGTGCTCCACTCCTCGTGATCGTCGCGACACGCCTCCAGGCTGTCGCGGGCCGTCTCCCGCCCCCCAGAGGCGGACGGCCCCGGAACCGGGGCCGGGAGTCCCGCTCACCTGCTGTCGCTCACATCTGCCCCCTTCAGTGCGGCCCGCCCGGCCTCCAGCCGTGCCACCGGCACCCGGAAGGGGGAGCAGGAGACGTAGTCGAGGCCGGCGGTGTGGAAGAAGTGCACCGAGTCGGGATCCCCGCCGTGTTCGCCGCAGACACCGATCTTCAGGTCCGGCCTCGTGGCGCGGCCTTCCGCGACGGCCATCCCGACCAGCCGGCCCACCCCGTCCCGGTCGAGCGTCTCGAACGGGGAGGTCGCGAAGACACCCTTGTCCAGGTAGGCGGAGAAGAACTCGGCCTCGACGTCGTCGCGGGAAAAGCCCCAGGTGGTCTGGGTCAGGTCGTTGGTGCCGAAGGAGAAGAACTCCGCCTCCTCGGCGATCCGGCCGGCCGTCAGAGCCGCCCGGGGCAGCTCGATCATGGTGCCGACCGGGCACGCGACCGGCACGCCCGACGTCGTGGACACCTCGGCCAGGACCCGCTCCACCTCCTCCCGGACGATCCGCAGTTCGCGGACGTCCCCGACGAGCGGGACCATGATCTCCGCCCGGGGAGTGCCACCGGCCAGAAGGCGCTGCGCGACGGCCTCACCGATCGCCCGGACCTGCATGCCGACCAGGCCGGGAACCACCAGGCCGAGGCGCACGCCCCGCAGCCCGAGCATCGGGTTCTCCTCGTGCATCCGGTTCACCGCGCTCAGCAGCTCCACGTCGTGCGCGGCAGGCACCTCCCCCCGGGCCTCGGCGGTGGCGATCCGCACCGCCAGTTCGGTGAGGTCCGGCAGGAACTCGTGCAGCGGCGGGTCCAGCAGGCGGATGGTGACCGGCAGGCCGTCCATCGCCTCGAGGATGCCCGTGAAGTCTTCCCTCTGGAGCGGGAGCAGGGCTGCCAGCGCCCGGTCCCGCTGTGCGTCCGTGCCGGCCAGGATCATCTCCTCGACCAGCTTGCGGCGGTCGCCGAGGAACATGTGCTCCGTACGGCACAGGCCGATGCCCTGGGCGCCGAACCGGCGCGCGCGGACGGCGTCCTCCGGGGTGTCGGCGTTGGCCCGCACCTCCATCCGCCGCACGATGTCGGCCCGGGCCAGGGCACGGGCCACGGAGTCGACCAGACCGTCCGTTCCCTGTTCGGTCGCACCGGCTTCCAGGAAGCGGAGGACCGCTGAGTCCACCAGCGGCACGGAGCCCGCGTACACGGCACCCACGGAGCCGTCCACGGACAGGACCGTGCCCTCCTCGACGACGGTGCCGCCCGGTGCGGTGAAGCGCCGCGCCTGAAGGTCCACGGAGAGTTCCTCGGCACCGCAGACGCAGACCTTGCCCATCCCGCGCGCCACGACGGCCGCATGGCTCGTCTTGCCGCCCCGGCTGGTGAGCACCGCCTGGGCGGCGATCATTCCGGGCAGGTCGTCGGGGGTGGTCTCCTGCCGTACGAGGACCACCTTCTCGCCGGCCGCGGCACGCCGCACCGCCTCGGCGGAGTCGAAGACCGCGACACCGACCGCGGCACCGGGCGAGGCCGGCAGGCCGTGGGCGAGCGGCTCACCGGTCGCCGAGGCGTCGAAACGCGGGAACATCAGCCGTGCGAGCCCCTCACCACTCACCCGGGCGAGGCCCTCGTCCGGAGTGATGAGCCCCTCGTCGGCGAGTCCGGCGGCGAGAGTGAAGGCCGCCTCGGCGGTGCGTTTGCCGACCCGCGTCTGCAGCATCCACAAGGTGCCGCGCTCGATCGTGAACTCGATGTCGCACAGGTCCCGGTAGTGCCGCTCCAGGGTCCTCAGGTGCTCACGCAGCTGTGCGTACGAGCGCGGGTCCAGGCGTTCCAGCTCGGTTAGCGGCACGGTGTTGCGCGTCCCGGCGACGACGTCCTCGCCCTGCGCGTTGGGCAGGTAGTCGCCGTACAGGCCGGGGCGCCCGGTCGCCGGGTCCCGGGTGAAGGCGACACCGCTGCCGGAGTCGGGCCCGAGGTTGCCGAACACCATGCGCTGAACGTTGACGGCGGTGCCGAGGTTGTCGGCGATGTGCTCACGCCGCCGGTACAGCCGGGCCCGTTCGCCGTTCCAGGACCCGAAGACGGCCAGGACCGCCCGGCGCAGCTGCTCGGCGGGGGACTGCGGGAAGTACGCGCCGGTCTCCAGGTGGATGACGTTCTTGTACGTCTCCACCAGCTGGGCCAGGTCGGCGGCCTCCAGGTGCACGTCGTCCGGGACGCCGCGCAGGTCCTTGAGCAGGGCGATGGCCCGCTCGAACAGCGCCGGGTCGACGCCCATGACCGTGCTGCCGAACATCTGGATCAGCCGGCGGTAGGAGTCCCAGGCGAAGCGCTCGCTGCCGGAGACCTCGGCCAGCCCGAGGACGGACTCGTCGTTGAGCCCGATGTCGAGGATCGTCTCCATCATGCCGGGCATGGAGAACCTGGCGCCGGAGCGGACGGACAGCAACAGCGGGTTGTCCGGCTGCCCGAGCAATCGGCCCGCGGCGGCCTCGACGGCCGTCAGGTGCTCGGAGATCTCAGCCCACATGCCCGCAGGCTCCCCACCGCCGTCCAGAAAGGCCCGGCAGGCCTCGGTGGTGACGGTGAAGCCCGGCGGCACCGGCAGTCCGAGCCGGGTCATCTCGGCCAGGTTCGAGCCCTTGCCACCGAGCAGGCCGGCCATGTCACGGCCGCCCTCGGTGAAGTCGTACACGTAACGGGCCATGACGCTGCGCTCCTCAGCTGTGGGGCGTGGTTCTTCCAGCGTCGAACGCCGACGTGCTCCGCGCGAGGTACCGGCAGTCCCGACCGGGGGGCCGGTCGGCCCCGATGCCGCCCGCCGCCCCGCAGGGCCCAAAGGACTCGTGGCAGGGCAGTACGGCCCCTGGGTCTCCGCCCGCGCCGGGAGGAAGCCCGAAGACGAAGGCATCCGGAACCGAAGCCCTTCGCCTCTGCTGGACGGCTTCCTAACGGCCACCGGCATGCACACTCTCACGAACACTGCCGGAAACCGGCAATGTGCTGCGAGGGGTGCATCGGGCAGCATGGCTCGTGGGGAGCACGGCGGATGGTCTTGATGCCGGACACCGGCAGGTGCCCGGCACCAAGGACCGCGATGACCGTGCCCTGTCGGAGTCGGTCGAGGCGCGCCACGGGGGAGAGGGGGGGTCAGGACATGCACACCCTCCTGACAGCGGCCACGGGCCTGCCCACGATCGTGCTGACCGCGGCGCTCGTCGTCATCGCCTGCTTCTGGCTCCTGACAGCCGTGGGTGTCACCGAGGCCGGCAGCTTCGACGCGGATGTGGATCTTCGGGCCTGGCACATGGGCGGGGTGCCCGTGACGGTGGCCTTCTCACTGCTGACGACGCTCGCCTGGTCCCTGAGTGTCGGAGCGACGGTTCTGCTCGACATGTCAGCCCTCACAGGCCCGTTCGCCGCGCTGCTGCGCCTGGTCGTCCCCGTGGGGGCCCTGCTCGTGGCCTGGGGCGCCACCTGCCTGATCGTGGGTCCGCTGAACCCTCTCCTCCCGGACGAACCCGGGCCGTCGGCGCCGGTCGAGGTCCGCGACGGTGCCGCTGGACCATCGGAGGCCGACCGCCGGCATCGCCGTACGGGCTTCTCGCGCGACGGCACGCTCCACTCCCGGGACCGCGCCGCCTGACCGCGGCGCCGTCGGGGCCCGGTGACGGCCCTTTCTCTCTCGCTTGCAACTCTCCAACCCCGAAGGGCGTATGCCATGGTTCCCGTGATCGTGGGCATCGGCGTGCTCGTCGCCGTCTGCCTGCTCGTCGTACTCGTCGTCGCCCGGCTGTTCCGCAAGGTGGAGCAGGGCAAGGCCCTGATCGTCTCCAAGATGCGCAGGGTGGACGTGACCTTCACCGGGCAGGTCGTACTGCCCGTGCTGCACAAGGCCGAGGTCATGGACATCTCGGTGAAGACCATCGAGATCACGCGGGCCGGAAAGGAAGGGCTGATCTGCCGCGACAACATCCGCGCGGACATCCGGATCTCGTTCTTCGTGAAGGTCAACAAGACCGTCGAGGACGTCATCAAGGTCGCCCAGGCCGTCGGTACCACACGGGCCAGTGACCGGGACACGCTCCAGGAGCTGTTCCACGCGAAGTTCTCCGAGGCGCTGAAGACCGTCGGCAAGCAACTGGACTTCACCGACCTGTACACCAAGCGCGAGGAACTGCGGTACCGGATCATCGAGGTCATCGGCGTCGACCTCAACGGCTACCACCTGGAGGACGCGGCGATCGACTACCTGGAGCAGACGCCGCTGACCCAGCTCGACCCGGCCAACGTGCTCGACGCGCAGGGCATCCGGAAGATCACCGAGCTGACAGCCGTGGAGCACGTGCGCACCAACGAGTTCCAGCGCCACGAGGAGAAGGAGATCACCCGGCAGAACGTCGACGCCCGGGAGGCCATCCTGGAGCTGGAGCGCCGTCAGGCGGACGCCGAGATCAAGCAGCGCCGGGAGATCGAGACCGTACGGGCCCGGGAGGAGGCCGAGACGGCGCGGGTGGTGGAGGAGGAGCGGCTGCGTGCGCAGGGCGCGTTCCTCAAGACCGAGGAGCAGCTCGGCGTGCAGCGCGAGAACCAGGCTCGTGAGGTCGCCGTCGCGGCGAAGAACCGTGAGCGTGTCATCGCCATCGAGAACGAGCGCATCGAGAAGGACCGGCAGCTCGAGGTCATCGCGCGGGAGCGGGAGACGCAACTGACGCAGATCGCCGCCGAGAAGGAGGTCGAGGCGGAGAAGCGGGAGATCGCCGAGGTCATCCGGGAACGGGTCGCCGTGGACCGTACGGTCGCCGAGCAGGAGGAGGCCATCAAGAAGCTGCGGGCCGTGGAGGAGGCCGAGCGCGACCGGCAGACCGTGATCATCGCCGCCGAGGCCGAGGCGCAGGAGAGGCTGGTCAAGGACATCAAGGCCGCCGAGGCCGCCGAACAGGCCGCCGTCCACCGCGCCGCCGAGGAACTCACCCTCGCCGAGGCCCGGTTGAAGAGCGCCGACCTCGACGCACAGGCCAAACTCCGGCTCGCCGAGGGCGTCCAGGCCGAGTCCGCCGCCGAGGGACTCGCGGCCGTCCAGGTCCGCGACAAGGAAGCCGAGGTCATCGAGAAGGCCGGCCGCGCCGAGGCGGAGGCCACCCAGGCGCGGCTGCGCGCCGAGGCCGACGGGGCGCGGGCCAAGGCGCTGGCCGAGGCCGAGGGCATCGGCGGGAAGCTGAAGGCCGAGGCCGCCGGCCTCACCGAGAAGGCCGCCGCGATGGCCGCCCTGGACGACGCCTCCCGCGGCCACGAGGAGTACCGGCTGCGCCTGGAGGCGGAGAAGGACATCCGGCTCGCCGGGCTGGACGTGCAGCGACAGGTCGCCGAGGCCCAGGCCACGGTGCTCGCCACCGGACTGGAGAACGCCGACATCAACATCGTCGGCGGCGAGTCGGTCTTCTTCGACCGGCTGGTGTCCTCGATCGCGCTCGGCAAGGGCGTCGACGGCTTCGTCCAGCACTCCGAGACGGCGCAGGCCCTCGCGAAGCCCTGGCTGGACGGCACCTCCAGCTTTACCGACGACGTCAGCCGCGTCCTCGGCTCGGTCTCGACGGCCGACGTGCAGAACCTGACCGTCTCCGCACTGCTGATGAAGCTCATGCAGCAAGGCGGCGGGAACGCCGGGCAGTTCCAGCAGCTCCTGGACAAGGCGGGCGAGCTGGGCCTCGCCGACACCTCACTGTCGGCGCTCAACGGCAGCGCCAGGGCCTGACCGCCGCCGGGCCCGGCCGGCCTGCCAGGGCCTCACCCGGCCCGTGGTCCGGAGCTGCCGCACAGGGGACGGCAGCTCCGGACCACGTTCTCCGACTTCCGAAAGGGACCTCATGACCACCGGTCTGGACACCGGCACGTACGAGGTGCTGCGCGACCGGCTCACCGCGCAGGCCACCGAGCTCGCCCGGCGCGCCGAGGCGCTCAACGCCCGCCGGACCGAGGAGTTCGGCTCCACCCGCCTGGAGCTGACGAGCACCGAGCGGCTGCGCACCGAGCACAACTGCGTGCCCCGCGACATCGTCTCCGTCGGCGGCACGCTGCTCTTCGGTCACAACGTCTTCCTCGGTCTCAAGCCGGAGACGACGGTGGGTGACGTCTTCGCGCTGTACGACCGAGACCTGAACCGGCTGCCCGAGGACGCCGTGCCGGGCCTGCTCGACGATCCCGCCTTCGTCCGCGAGTTCGCCGCCCTCTACCGCTACTACCGGCAGGCCCACCTCCTGCAACTCCGGCGTGTCGAGGGCAAGGTGCTGGCCGTCTTCCAGACGGGGGAGAAGGCCGGCGACATCCGTGTCCTGCGCTGGGCGGCGACCGACGACGGCCGGGTGTCCTTCCTGGACGCGCGGGGCGAGCGCGACCACGTCTTCCCGCCCTCCCACGACTTCGCGTGGACCAGGACGACCCGTGAGCACCATGTCCTCGGCCGCCACCCGCATGTCTCCATCGAGGGCGAGGTCTTCGTCGAGACGTCCGGCGGCACCCTGACCGTCAAGATCGAGGACAACACCGAGACGGGGGAGGGGGTGTACGCCGAGCCGGTCGTCGAGCCGCTGCAGTCCCTCGCCGACGCCGGCATCGCCTACGCGCGCGTGGGCGCCCTCATCCTGCTGGACGTCCTGCCGTACAAGGAGGACACCCACCGGTACCTGGTCTTCAACACGCTCACGAAGAGCGTCGTCCGCCTCGACGGCGTCGGCCGGGCCTGCCGGACGCTGCCCGAGGACCAGGGGATCGTCTTCCCCGGCGGCTACTGCCTGGCGACGGGGGCGTACAAGACGTTCGACGGCATCGACACCACCGACCTGGAGTTCGAGCGCGTAGTCCGCTCCCCGAACGGCGAGGACGTGCTGTTCGCCTTCCACGCCCGCGCGGAAGGCCGCAGTCTGCTGCTGCCGTACAACATGATCCGCAAGGAGATCGCCACCCCGCTGTCCTGCCACGGCTGGGCCCTCTTCGACGACGGCACGCTGACGGTGCTGCGTGCGGACAGCGACGAACCGCAGCGCGTGCACCCCGTCCAGCTGTGGGACTCCCCGTACGTCTCCGACACGCACGCCGCCGAGCGGCCCGTCGGCGCCGGCCCGCTCGGCCGCGTCGGCAACGCCGACCTCGTACGCGGCATCTCCGACTGTCTGTCCGTCACGCGCGCCGCCACCGAGACGACGCCGACGAGCGAGGTCTACGAGGCACTGGCCGCCGCCTGCGTCCGGGCCGCCGACTCCTACCACTGGCTCAGCGAGCCCGGACTGGGCGACCTGCACACGCCGCTCACGCAGGTCCGGATCACCGCCGAGCAGGTGCTGGCCGAGTTCGAGACCGTCCAGGCCCTCACCCGCCAGGCGGCCGACGCGCTGACCGAAGCCGCCGCACGGGTGGCGGCCGTCGTACGACGCCTGCGAGGCGAGAGTCCGCGCAGCGCCGGAGGCTGGGTGGCCGGGCTGACCGAACTCCGCCACGCGCACGGACACCTGCTCACCCTCAAGGACATGCGGTACGCCGACAGCACCCGTGTCGACGAGCTCGCCGCCGAGGCCGAGGCCGACCTCGCCACGTTCGGCCGGCGGGCCGTCGAGCACCTCGCCCGCGAGGACGCCTTCGCCGACCAGCAGGGCGACATCGAGCAACTGGCAGCCGACGCCGGGGCGATCGCCACCGTCGCCGAGGCCGCCCCGCTCGCCGCCCGCGTGGAGGAACTCACCGACGGGCTGCGCACGGTCACCGAGGTGGTCGCCGGGCTGGACATCGGCGACGCGACCGTCCGTACGTCCATCCTGGAACGGATCGCCGAGGTCCTCGGCGGCGTCAACCGTGCCCGTGCCACGCTCGACGGCCGCCGCCGCGCGCTCCTCGACCGTGAGGGACGGGCCGAGTTCGCCGCCGAGTTCGCCCTGCTGGGCCAGGCCGTCATCGGCGCGCTCGCGGCCGCCGACACGCCGGAGGCGTGCGACGAGCAACTGGCCCGCACGCTGGTGCGGGTGGAGACCCTGGAGTCCCGATTCGCCGAGTCCGACGACTTCCTCGGCGAGCTGGCGGACAAGCGCGACGAGGTCCACGAGGCCTTCTCCGCCCGCAAGCAGACCCTGGCCGACACACGCGCCCGCCGCGCCGAACGCCTCGCCGACTCGGCGGCCCGCGTCCTGCGGACGGTCACCCGCCGCGCCGCCACGCTCTCCGGCACGGACGCGATCACCACGTACTTCACCTCCGACCCGATGCCCGCCAAGGTCCGCCGCATCGCCGGCGAGCTGCGCGAACTCGGCGACCAGGTGCGGGCCGAGGAACTCGACGGCCGTCTGAAGGCCGCCCGCCAGGAGGCACTGCGCGCCCTGCGCGACCGCACCGACCTGTACGCCGACGACGGCCGCACCCTCCGCCTGGGCGCCCACCACTTCGCCGTCAACACCCAGCCTCTCGACCTCACCCTGGTTCCGCACGGCGACAGCCTCGCTCTCGCCCTCACCGGCACCGACTACCGCGCGCCGGTCACGGACCCCGACTTCGCCGCCACCCGCCCCTACTGGGACCGCCCCCTGTCGTCCGAGTCGCCCGAGGTCTACCGCGCCGAGCACCTCGCCGCCCGCCTGCTCGACGAGCACGGCCCGGTGGCGCTCGCGCAGGCCGACCTGCCCGCTCTCGTCCGGGAGGCGGCGCAGGCGGCGTACGACGAGGGCTACCAGCGCGGCGTCCACGACCGTGACGCGACCGCGATCCTCGCCGCGCTGGTGCGCCTGTACGAGGGCGCCGGACCGCTCCGCCACGAGCCCGCCGCCCGCGCCGCCGCCCAGCTGTTCTGGGCGCACGGCACGACCGCCGGGGAACGCGAGAGCTGGACCCGGCGGGCCGTCTCGCTGGCGCGGGCCCGGGACACGTTCGGGCTCGTGCCGGCCATGGCCGACCTGCGGGCCGAGCTGGCGAAGGCGATCGGCACCCAGGCGGCGGCCGACTACCTCTTCGAGGAGCTGACGAGTGGCCCCGACGGCTTCGTCATCAGCGCCGGCACCCGCACGCTCCTCGACAAGTTCCGCCGTACGGTCGGCACCTCGGCCTACGACGACGACCTCGCCGTCCTCACCGACCCGGCCGCCCGCAGACAACTCGTCGAGGCGTGGCTGACGTCGTACGCCACCGCGACCGGCACGGAGATCACCCCCGGCGACCTGGCCGAGGCGGTGGCCGCCGAGCTCTGCCCCGACCTGCCCCGCTACGAGTGCGACGCGCCGCTGACCGAGACGGTCCAGGGACTGCTCGGCACCCACCCGCGTGTCAGCGGCGGCACCCTCACCGTCCGCGTCGACGAACTCCTCGCGCGGACCAGCAACTTCCGCGCCCACGACGTCCCCGCCCACCGCGCCTGCCAGCGCCGCCGTGCCGCACTCCTGACCGCCGAGCGCACCCGCCTCCGCCTGGACGAGTACCGCCCGACGGTGATGTCCGCGTTCGTGCGCAGCAAGCTGATCGACGAGGTCTACCTCCCGCTGCTCGGCGACAGCCTCGCCAAGCAGCTCGGCACGACGGGCGACACCAAGCGCACCGACACCGGCGGCCTGCTTCTGCTCCTCTCCCCGCCCGGCTACGGCAAGACGACCCTCATCGAGTACGTCGCCGACCGCCTCGGCCTGATGGTGGTGAAGGTCAACGGCCCCGCACTCGGCCACGCCGTCACCTCCCTCGACCCGGCCGAGGCCCCGAACGCCACCGCCCGCCAGGAGATCGAGAAGATCAACTTCGCGCTGGAGGCGGGCAACAACACCCTCCTCTACCTCGACGACATCCAGCACACATCGCCCGAACTGCTGCAGAGGTTCATCCCGCTGTGCGACGCCACCCGCCGCATCCAGGGCGTGCGCGACGGCGAGCCGCGCACCTACGACCTGCGGGGCAAGCGGTTCGCGGTGTGCATGGCGGGCAACCCCTACACCGAGTCGGGCAGCCGCTTCCGCGTCCCCGACATGCTCGCCAACCGCGCCGACGTGTGGAACCTCGGCGACGTCCTCACCGGCAAGGAACACGCCTTCGCGCTCAGCTTCATCGAGAACGCCCTGACGGCGAACCCGGTCCTCGCCCCGCTCGCCGGCCGCGAGCGCACCGACCTGGAACTGCTGCTCCGCTTGGCCGAGGACGACCCCACCGCCCGCGCGGACCGGCTGGCCCACCCGTACGCCCCCGCCGAGCTGGAGCGCGTGCTGGCCGTTCTGCGGCACCTGCTCACGGCTCGCGAGACGGTGCTGGCGGTGAACGCCGCGTACATCGCCTCGGCCGCCCAGGCCGACGCCACCCGCTCCGAGCCGCCCTTCCAGCTCCAGGGCTCCTACCGCAACATGAACAAGATCGCGCAACGCGTCCAGCCGGTCATGAACGCCGGCGAGCTGACCGCGCTGATCGACGACCACTACACGGCCGAGGCCCAGACCCTCACCACCGGCGCCGAGTCCAACCTGCTGAAACTGGCGGAGTTGCGCGGCACCATGACAGACGAACAGGAGCTGCGCTGGAGCGAGCTGAAGTCGGCGTACGTACGCACCAGGACGCTGGGCGGACCGGACGCCGACCCCCTCGTCCGCGCCGTGGCCACGCTCGGGCTGCTCGCCGACCGGATCGCGGCCGTGGAGACGGCGATCAACCGCGCGGCCGACCCGCCCCACCGCGTGGCCGGCCCCGCTGCCCGCCACGCGGCCCGCCCGGCCTCGGCGCCCGGGGAACACTGAGGTGCCACGCGGGCAGGCGGCCCCGCTGCCCCGGGAACCACCCGGCGTCGGCTGGCGCCTTAGGCGCGGTGCCAGGCCGCGCGATCCGGGCGGGCATAGTGAGAGGACCCCTTGAGCGCGTGCGTCGTGGCGGTGCCGGAGCTCCCTGCGGCCGGCTGACCGGACGTCGGCCGAGGCCGGACCGCGTCAGGCCGATGCCCTGGGAGTGGGTGACTCGCTCGGCAGCGTCATGGTCGAGGACGGCACGGTGGCGGCCGCCGGCGGGAGAGGGGTCGCGGTGGGCAGCTCACTGGGGGCTTCCTCCAGCTGCTGCACGGTGGTGTCCACCGGCGTGCCGCCCGGCGTGCCGGCGCGGGTGGAGAGCATGGACCACGCACCGAGGGCCAGGGCGATCGCGGTGGAGGTGGCGACGACACGGCCGACGCGCCGGCGCCTGGCGTGACGGTCCAGGTCCCGCCACCCCGGGCCGGCCCACGGATCCTCCGGGTGCCAGAGATCACCCACCGCGTCAGTCCCGCCACGGACCGGCTCGCCCTCCGGACGCCGCTTCAGCCGCTCCCGCCTGTCCGTGGCCGGGGGAAGGGCATGCCACGCCTGCGCCCGTTCCCGCGCCGAAGGTTCCCTGGGGGCGGACCTGCGTATGGCCCGCTCGCTGTCCGTGAGGAACTTCGCCCACAGTTCCTCGGCGTCCGGCGTCGGCTTGTCCGGCTCTTCGGGCGTTCCCCCGCGGCCGGGCCCCTGGGTGCTCATGGTCGTCCCCCTAGCCTCTTCCTTCACCTGTCACGGCCGACGGGATTCTGAATCCTTGCATGGTGCAAAATCAAAAGGCCAGTCCCTCATGGTGACGTTTGGATATCTCTTCACGTCCTGGCTCCGGCCGTGTGCCGCGCGCCCGCCCGTCTGCTCCCGCGGGGGGATGCCGCACCGGAACCGGGAGCGGCGTGGTGCGGTGCTCCTGCGCGTCAAAGCCGCCATCCCTCCGTCCGTGAACGCCGGACCCCGGCTTCGATCGGGTAAAGGGCCGGGCTGGGCGTCGCCTGATCCGAGGAACCTTTGCATAGTCTAAAGGTGGGGGAGGCGCGCCTGCGCGGGCAAGGGGCGGCTCTCGTCGAGCGCCTCGATACCGCTGGAGTACGTCATGACCGACAACAGGCCGCCATGGAGCTGGACGGTGCTGTCCTCGATGCCGATCGTGGTGATGGCGGTGGTCGCGGTCATGGACCTGGTGGCGGGGCCGGGCGTGGGGTTCCTCCCGCTGGTGTCGCTCGGGCCCGCCTTCTCCGGGCTGGTCGGAGGATGGCGTCGCACGGTGGTGATCGGATTCGTGGCGCTGGTGCTGTGCGTGGGACTGGGCCTGTACGACGGGCTCTTCGAGGAGCGCCGGGGCTTCACCGCGATGGCGTCGGTGGCCGGCGTCACCGGAGTGGGGGTCGCGGCGGCCGTGATGCGCTCGCGCCGGGAGGGTGAACTGGCCAGTGTGCGGTCCATCGCCGAGGTCGCCCAGCGGGTGCTGCTGCGGCCGGTGCCGTTGACGGCCGGTCCGGTGCAGGCGGCGGTGTCGTATACCTCGGCGGTCGCCGAGGCGCGCATCGGCGGCGACCTGTACGAGGTGGTGGCCTCACCGCACGGCATCCGGGTGATCGTGGGCGACGTGCAGGGCAAGGGGCTGGCCGCGGTGGAGACGGCGGCGGTCGTCCTGGGCGCCTTCCGGGAGGCGGCACACGACGAGCCGGACCTGGTGGGGCTCGGCGAGCGTCTGGAGCGGAGCGTGGGCCGGGACCTGGCCGGCGAGAAGTTCGTCACCGCGATCCTGGCCGAGATCGGCACGGACAACGAGGCCGTCTTCCTCGCCTACGGCCATCCGGCCCCGATGGTCGTACGCCGGGACGGCACGGTCGACTTCCCCGAGCCGCCCTCTTACGCCCTTCCTCTGGGGCTGGGCGCCCACGGGAGCGACGATCCGAAGCCCTACCGGGTGGACTTCGCTCCCGGCGACCAACTCCTGCTGTACACCGACGGCGTGACCGAAGCCCGGGACGACGGTGGCCGCTTCTATCCCCTCGGCGAACGGGCGCATCTGCTCAGGGACCTTGACGCGCACCGTGCCCTGGAGGCGCTGCGTGCGGACCTCGCCCGGCACGCCGGCGGGCCGCCCCACGACGACGCAGCGATGCTCCTGCTCCGCTACCGCGGGCGCGGGGAGGGAAAACCGCTCCCGCCGGGTGAGTGAGCAGAGGCTTCGACACGGTAAAAAGGAAACATGCCGGAGCGCGAGCCCCACGCGGGTGCCATGGACGATGTCGACGCGGTGACCCGTGCGGTGCTGACCGCGTCCCGGCTGCTGGTGGCGGTCTCCGCCCGCTCCCTCGCCGAGGTCGAGGAGCGGGTGACCCTCCCGCAGTTCCGCATGCTGGTCGTGCTGTCCACGCGCGGCGCCACCAAGCTGGTCGCGCTCGCCGACCTGCTCCAAGTGGCACCGTCCACGGCGATGCGCATGGTGGACCGGCTGATCGCGGCCGGGCTCGCGGACCGGCGCCTCAACCCGGGCAACCGTCGTGAGACCCTGCTGCGACTCACCGAGGAAGGCCGGCGGACGGTCGAGGACGTCACCGCCCGACGCCGCGCCGAGATCGCCGCCATTGTCCAACGGCTCACGCCGGCCCAGCGCCTGGGACTCATCGAGGCCCTCGCCGCCTTCAACGAAGCCGGGGGAGAGCCCCTCGCCCCGGGGCTGGACGACGCGGAGCCGCACCCGCTGGGCTGGGAGGCCGACGTCCCGGTGACCCGCGACGCCTGATCGGCGCGGGCGGCCCCGTCGGATCCGGCCCGCCCTTCTCCGCCCCTGGGGTGTTTTGCATAATGCAAGGGAGTCGTGCGGGCACCGCCATGCTGCCGGATCCCGGCAACACGGTCCGTAGGCGCGTGTCCGGCCGAAGGCACTGCCGACCACCCGCCCGCCGCACCAGGATGAGAGGCCATGGACGGACGCGGATGGACGCGGGGAAGGGGGAGGCGCATGTTCCGGAGCCGTCGATCCCTGCCCCCGCCGGAGGCGCACCTGATGGCCCACCTGCGGAGCACGGTGTGGGGGCCGGCCGAGTTCGTCGGCCTGCCGCCGTGGTGGCTGGCCGTGGAGGGACTGGTCGCCGGCGCTGTGGGGGTGGGGGCGATCGTCGGCACCGCGATCGCCGGCGCCTGGTACGGGGTTCCCGGGCTGTCGGACGGCGAGGGCGGCCTGGTGTGTGCCGCCGGGCTCGCTCTCTACCTCTGCGTGGTCCGGGCAGGACGAGCACTGATCGGCATGGTCGCGGTGCTCGGCGTCTGCCTAGCCTTGCAGGCGCCCCAGGCCGCCGCGGGCTTGGTGCTGGCGGAGCGGGGGCGCGTGGAGTCCGTGGTGGTGACCTCGGTCGAGGGGGGACCGGGAGCGATCTCCGGACGTGGCCGTTACCTCTGCTCGGTGGCCGACCGCGACGGCGAACCTCTGCACGTCCGTATCTGGCGGGGGTGCGGCAAGGCCACCCGGCCGGGAGACGCTCTCACCGTCGTCTACGACTCGGAAGGGCGGGTGCCCCCGCGCGGGGTGGACGGCGTGATGTCTCCGTCGGGGTCTCTTCGCGCGCTGGGCGGCTGGGCCGGGGCGCTTGCCGCGGGGTGCGTGGTCGCCGTCGTACGCTCCTTCCGGCTGTCCGCCACGGCAACCGGCCATCCCGACTCACCGGGTTCCGCGGCGGACGGGTGACATCGGGCCGGAGTGCCCCCGGCCCTGTCCGCCGTGGCGCCGGGTCGCGGGTCCCGGGTGCCGGTGCGGCGTCCGGAGCAAGGCGTGACCGCTGGCACGACTGCCAGGAGAGCCCGCCCCCTTCCGGCGACTGAGACCCTCAGTGGCTGGACACTTCGTCGGTCCCGTCCCGGGACGGCCCTGCCGGCCCGGGACGGACGGAACGAGTCCTCCGGC
The DNA here is from genome assembly GCF_055578235.1 of Streptomyces sp. NPDC033136. Classification (NCBI taxonomy): domain Bacteria; kingdom Bacillati; phylum Actinomycetota; class Actinomycetes; order Kitasatosporales; family Streptomycetaceae; genus Streptomyces; species Streptomyces sp. NPDC033136. The sequence continues at coordinate 56,658 of NZ_JBVIPD010000003.1, read as the reverse complement.
CCAGGAGCTCGGCCAGGCCCTGGCGGGTGGCGGCGAGGACGACCCGGTCCCGGGCTCGCAGGACGTACCCGGAGTGGAGATCCCAGACGAGACCGGCGGGCCGGTCCGCGCCGTCGTGCGGCGGGGTGGCGGCCAGGTCGGGAAGCCGGTCTTCCGGTTCTGCGGTGTCGAGTGCGAGGACGCGCCACGCCCCGGCCCGGAACGACTCGGCGATGGTGCGCCCTTCGAGGAGCGGGTGTCCGGCGACATTGAGGGCGGCGAAGAGCAGCACACGGCGTTCGACCGGGATGGCACCCAGGATCTGACGGCCCATCATGGCCCCGGCGAAGGCGGGCGCGGCCAGGGTGGAGACGCTGCGGCTGCGGGTCAGGGCGCGCGGGTGGGCCGCGCGCAGGGTGCGGTGCACGGCGGTGGCGAAGTCGTCGTCGTACAGCCGCAGCGCGACCCGCACGTCGGGCTTGACGGAACGGGCGTACAGGGAGGCCTCGAGGTTGGTGGTGTCGTTGCTGGTGAGGGCGAGCAGGGCGTGCGCACGGTGGATCTTGGCGGCCTCCAGGACGCCTTCCTGGGTGACGTCTCCGATGACCGTGGGCACGCGCAGGCGGCGGACCAGGGGAATGCCGCGCGCCTCGGGGTCCTCCTCCACGCAGACCACGGGGATGCCGAGTTCCCTCAGCCGGGCCAGCACACGGGTGCCGATCTTGCCGAGACCGAGCAGGACGACATGGCCGGACAGACCGCGGGGCGGGCGGCGCAGCGCGGAGGCGGTGCGGAAGGTGCCGAGGGCCTCCAGGACGGCCGCGAGCAGCACGGGAAGGAACAGTAACCCGGCCAGCCCTGCCAGGAGTTGGAGAATCTGCCGGGCCGTGGGCTCGTCGAGGGCGGGGTCGTTGACGGCGAACAGGTCGAGCAGGGTGAGGTAGGCGGCGTGCAGGGGGTGGCCGCCGATGGTCAGCCAGGTCGCCACCGCCAGGCCGAGGACGCAGACGGTGAGCCCGGCCAGGGCCCCGCGCAGCCGGCGCGAGAAGAGCGAGGCGAGTGGAGCACTCCGCACCGCCAGGCGGCCGGGTGAGGGAGCGGACCCGGTGTGCGCGACCGCCTCGAGTACCACGGTGCCGCGCCCCGTGGCGGCTGCCACCGCGTCGTCGTCGGGCAGCAGCATCGGACCTTCCTCACCGCTGGCGTCGGTGCCCTCCGCGCCCGCCGGGTCGCTGGTGGTGGACGACAGCAGGGCGAGTGTGCACAGGCCGGGGCCGGCCGCCCGGCCGTGGCCGGGCGGCGTGCGCTCCGTGGCGCGCAGCAGCAGCCCGTCGGCCTGGACGACCTTGCTGGTGCCGGCGATGGCGGTGGCCGCGAGCGCGGGCGCCGCGGTGTCCGCGTCCGACAGGACGGTGGTGGAGGTGTCCAGGGCCTCGGGGTCCAGGCCCGGGACGGCCAGGGTCGCGGCCTGGTCGAGGAGCTCCTCCAGATGCTGGCCGAGCTTGCGGTTGTAGAGCCGGATGACAAGGCGCAGCCGGGGGTTGAGGCGGCGGGCGGCCAGGGCCGCGCGGATGTTGGTCTCGTCGTCGTCATGGACCAGCGCCAGCGCGGTGGCCTCGCGCACGCCCACCTCGGCCAGGACGGCCTCGTCCAACTCGCGGGTCTCCAGCACGCGGGGAGGGACGAGGCCCTCCTCGGCGGACGGTCCTCCCGTACGGTTCACGACGGCCTGCACCCGGCCGAGCAGGGCCGAGGCCCGCCACCCCCGCCCGGTGGGGTCGACGCGCCGAGTGGGCGGTACGACAAGGGTGACCCGCTCCCGGTACACCGTGGTGAGCTCGGCGGCCAGCCGGTCGGCGAGCGCGTCGTCACCGCACACGATCATGTGGCCCGGCCGCGGGAACCCACGCGTCGGCTGCGGGAAAAGGGCCATGTCGTTCCCTCAGTTCCGGACCGGGCGCAGACCAGCCGGCTTCGTTTCACGGATGGGTTCACGTCTCGGCACGGGCGCTCTCCTTGGCGGTCCGGGGCGTCGTGTCGCCGCCGGGTACCCCGGCGAGGTCCTCGACGTCGAACATGCGGGCGATCGGCACGTCGGTGGAGCTGTGCGCGATGATCGAGAAGGCGATGCACACGGCGATCAGGGTGAACGCCTCCTCGCCCTGGGGGATCCCGGCCTGCAGGACCAGCAGGCCGTACACCACCGAGGCGAAGCCCTTCGGGCCGAACCAGGCCGCGACCAGCTTCTCCCGCCGGTCGAACCGGGTGCCGAGCAGCGACAGCAGCAGCGACGCCGGGCGGATCAGCACGATCGCGAGGACGACGGCGACGTAACCGCCGAGGGACAGGTCACCGAACAACTGCGGCGTCAGCAGCGCACCGAACACCAGCAGCGCCGCGAACTTGGCCAGCTCCGCCAGCGCCTCGCCGAGCGGCTCGAACGCCTCCTTGGCCTCGAGGGAGCATGCGGTGAGCACGGCGCCCGCGGAGAACGCGGCGAGGTAGGGGTTGGCGTGCGTCAGGTGGCAGGCGGCGTACAGGATCACACCGATCGCCAGCGGCAGCAGCGGCTGGAGCTTGGGTTCAGCACCCAGCAGCCTGAACCGGACGAGGGCGATCACCACGATCGGCAGGACGACACCGAAAGCCAGTCCGAGGACCAGCTCCAGCGCGATCTTTCCGAGCGAGGACTCGGCGTGCCCGGACGTCGGCCCGGCAGCCGCGATCAGGATGAGGACGACCGGCAGTGCGAGCCCGTCGTTGATGCCGCTCTCCACGTTCAGCAACTGCCGCAGCTTCGGCGGGACTTCCTTGCGCCCCACGATGGCGGAGGCGAACACCGGGTCGGTGGGCGCCAGTACGGCGCCGACGAGGAGGGACGTCGTCCAGTCCAGGCCGACCAGGAAGTGCGTGATCAGCGCCATGCCGGCGAACGCCAGCGGCATGCCGAGCCCGAGCGCGCGAGCAGGGTTCCGCCAGTTCTCGCGCAGCTTGGGGAAGGAGACGTGCATGCCGTCGGTGAACAGCACGGCGAACAGCGCCAGATCGGCCGTCACCGACACGATCTCACTGTCCGGCGTGATGTGGATCAGCCCGAGGAAACCGTCGCTGACGACGGCGCCGCCGACCAGGAAGAGGAACGAGGTCGACAGCACGGTCCGGGCCGCCAGACCCGACAGCAGTACCGCGACGAGCAGTGCCACCCCGAAGACCACGACGAGCACCATGAACACGACCCCCGACCAGCGAAGAGACTTCCGTGGAAACGCCGACCAGGCTTCCCGGCACACCGCTGGAAACCTTACACATGCCTTACACGGCACCGGTGGCGGCATGTCCGCACCTTCAGCATCCTCGGCTTTGCCGGAATACGGCATGGTCCGTCGCTCGCGACCACACGTGTGTCACGTACGGGGAGCAACGACACAAACGGCTCTCGCGCGGGTCTTGCCGAAGCCGGGCAATGAACGCCGCCCCATCGTGGACGGCCCACCGCCCATGCGTTAAAACAGTGTCAAGAGTGCGGCGACGGGGGGATGTTCATGACAGAGCAGGGCGTGTCCGAGGAGCACGGGAAGTATCTGGACGGATACGCCGTCCTCCTCGCGGATGCCTCCGCGACCGGCCGCCGGCTGACGCGGGAGGAACTGGGCTCGCGTCGCGCCCTGGGGGAGAAGGCCGCGGAGGCCGGTGTCGGACTGCGCGCCCTGGTCGCTGCCCACATGACCTCGACCCGGACGAACTGGCCGACCGGAAAGGGTGTTTCCACGGACAGTGTGCTGGCCGCCGCCGCCCAGGCCATGGACGCGTTCGCCGAGGGCTACGAGCGGGCCCAGCGGCACGCAGTACGCCAGGAGGAGGCCGCCCGCCGGGAGTTCATCGACGACCTGCTGTACGGCCGGAGCGATCTGGGCCGGCTGGCCGAGCGCGCGGAGCGCTACGGGCTGCGCCTGTCGTACGAGCACGCGGTCGCCGTGGCGCGCGGCACGACTGCCTACGACGAGGGAGATCCGGCCCTCCGGGAGGTCGAGCGTGCGCTGATCGGCCGGTTCGGTGACCGCAGCATCCTGCTCACCACCAAGGGCGGACGGCTGGTGTGCATCGCCCCCGGCGACCAGGACGAGATCCTCGCGTACTTCGCCAAACAGGCGTTCGCGGCCACGGGCGGGGGACAGGTGGCGATCGGCCGCCCACAGCCCGGCCCGGCCGGTGTCGTCCACTCCTACGAAGAGGCCCTGAACGCCCTCGACCTGGCCGAACGGCTGGAACTCGACGAGCCCGTGCTGCGCGCCGCCGACCTTCTCGTCTATCCGGTCCTCACCCGCGACCGGCAGGCCATGGCGGATCTGGTGCACAGCGCTCTCGGCCCGCTGCGTCAGGCCCGCGGCGGTGCCCAGCCGCTCCTGGACACCCTCATCGCGTACTTCGACGCCGGCTGCGTGTCCGCGGAGGCGGCGCGGCGCCTGTCGCTGAGCGTGCGCGCCTTCACCTACCGCCTGGAGCGCATCCACAAGCTCACGGGCGCCGATCCCTCCGACCCGGTCCACCGGTACACGCTGCAGACCGCGGTGATCGGGGCCCGGCTGCTGGACTGGCCCGCGAGAGCCTTCTGAGACGTGACCTGCATCCGTGCTCTGCCGGGAGCCCGACGCGACCGCCACGCACAGCAGCCACAGGGGTCATCGGGCCGAGCCCGGGACACGGCGCCCCCTGACCGGCGGCGGAGCCCCGCCGCCGGAGCGGTCACGGTGGCCGTCTCCCCGGCTTCCGAGTCGAGAGGAACGGCGCCCGCGCGGGCGGGCATTCCGCCCGGCCGCCGCCCAGGGGCCCTCGGTCAGCCGCAGCGAGCTGTCCGCGGGTGTGTGCGGGCGGGTCCGGGCGGTCCGGGCGGTGAGGCCCGTCAGGGCCTGTTCCTTGGCCGGCCCACGAGGAACGCGACGAGCACGCCGATCAGCGCCGCCCACGCCAGTGCCGCAGCCCCGATCCGCCACCACCCCGTCACGGCGACGGCCACGGCCGCCACCACCCCGGCGGCCACGGCAGGGCCGCCGGTCACGTACGCCCACTGCCGGCGGGTGCTGCCAGGCCGGCGCAGCTCACCGATCGCGCTCCTGATCGCCAGCACGGCGACCACGATCACCACGGGCAGCGCAGACCCCGCGCCGTTCACTCCGGGGTCACACCGGGGCAGGGATCAGCCAGAGTCCGTGCGCGCATGCCGTCCTCCTCAGCTGTCGCCCGGGGCGCCGCTCTGGCCAGGGCTGGTCCGCTGGTAGATGTCGGGGATCCCGTCGGCGTCGTCATCCCGTGTCTCCTCCTCCCACAGGCGGCGGTAGATCCCGTTGCGGCGCTTGATCAGCAGCGCCGCGAGGACCGCGGCCATCAGTGAGCCGAGCAGCACGGCGGCCTTGATGAGCTCGGCATCGGCCGGATCGGGGAAGGCCAGTTCGCCGATCAGCAGGGCCACGGTGAAACCGATCCCGGCGAGCACCGCCAGGGCGAACACATCGGCCCAGGCCAGGTCGGGGTTGAGACGGGCCCGGGTGAAGCGCGCGGCGAGGTAGGTGCCGGCGAAGATGCCCAGGGTCTTTCCGGCGACCAGGCCCAGCACGACCCCCAGCGGCTCCGGCTGGGTGAACACCTCACCCAGCGCCCCGGTGGAGACCGCGACGCCCGCGGCGAAGAGAGCGAAGAGCGGGACGGCCACTCCCGCCGAGACCGGGTGCAGCAGATGGGAGGTCTGCTCGGCGGGGGAGTGGTCCTCGCCCTTGTCACGCTTGGTGCGCAGGATGAGGCCCATGGCCACCCCGGCGACGGTGGCGTGGACGCCTCCGTTGTACATCAGGGCCCAGATGGTGACGCCGAGCGGCACGTACCACCACCAGCCGCGCACGCGGTACCGCTGGAGCGCGTAGAAGACGGCCAACCCGGCGACAGCGCCGGCGAGGGCGGCGAGATTCAGGTCACTGGTGAAGAAGACCGCGATGACGAGGATCGCACCGAGGTCGTCGACGACGGCGAGGGTGAGCAGGAACGCGCGGAGGGCGGAGGGCAGGTGGGTGCTGAGGACCGCCAGGACCGCGAGGGCGAAGGCGATGTCGGTGGCCATGGGGACGGCCCACCCCTCCAGGCTGCCCCCGCCGACGGTGGCCGTGACCGCGTACAGGGTGGCCGGCACCACCATGCCGCACAGCGCGGCGACCACCGGCAGCGCGGCCGTGGCCGGCGTGCGCAGCGAACCCACGACGAGCTCGCGTTTCAGCTCGATACCCGCGACCAGGAAGAAGATGCTGAGCAACCCGTCCGCGGTCCAGTGCTGCACCGACAGGTCGAGGCCGAGCGCGCCGATGCCGAAGTGGAAGTCGCGGATCTCCTCATAGGTTCCGCTCCACGGAGTGTTCGCCCACACCAGAGCCACCACGGCCGCTGCCAGCAACACCAGTCCGCCGACGGTCTCCGTCCGCAGAGCCTGGGTGACCGCCGACCGCTCGGGCCACGGCAGCAGGCCGAGGAAGGTCGAACGCTCGCGCGGGGCAGCAGCCATGAGAAGAGACCTCCGGGGGGCACGGGCATGAGGGCATACGGCCCCCTGGACGCCGACCAGACTTCCCGGCACACCCCACGTACGACGCCCGCTACGGGCGGGCCGCCGACGCGTTCCGAACACCCTAACCGCCTGCCCGAGATCACACCAGATGCGTTTTCACCTGCCCGGATGCACAAAGATCGGGCCCGTACACACCACGGCGCGAGGTGTGTACGGGCCCGATGAGGAGCCGGGCCGCGGGGGCGGTCAGACGGTGGTCTTCGCCGACTCCTGGTCTTCGTCACCGCCGGTGTTCTCGCCGGCCTTGCGGGCGCGGACGAACTCCAGGAAGGAGTTGAGCTCGCGCTTGACGACCGGAGCGAGGAGGTAGAGGCCGATGATGTTGAAGACCGACAACAGGAAGAGCGCCGAGTCGGCGAGGCTGATCAGCGAGTCGAGGGACATCAGGGCGCCCACGATCACGAACAGGCTCCAGATGACCTTGAAGACGGTCTCGCTGGTCTTGCTCTTGCCGAACAGGTACGACCAGGCCTTGAGGCCGTAGTAGCCCCAGGTGAGGATCGTGGAGAAGGCGAACAGCAGCACCGCGACGGTGAGCACGGCCGGGAACCAGGGCAGTACGGTCTCGAAGGCGTCGGAGGTGATGGTGACGCCGCCGATGCTCTCGCCGGCGCGGGCCTCGCCCCAGCTGGCCGGGTCGGCGATGACGATGGTCAGCGCGGTCATGGTGCAGATGACGACCGTGTCGATGAACGGCTCCAGCAGGGCGACCAGACCCTCGCTCGCGGGGTGCTTGGTCTTGACCGCGGAGTGGGCGATCGGGGCGGAGCCGAGACCGGCCTCGTTGGAGAACGCGGCGCGCTGGAAGCCGATGATCAGGGCACCGAGCACACCGCCGGCGACGCCGTCGGCCTCGAAGGCGCCCCGCAGGATTTCCTGGAAGGCGTCCGGCACCGCGGTGACGTTGCCCAGGATGACGACCAGGCAGGCCACGATGTAGATACCGGCCATCGCGGGCACCAGCCGGCTGGTGACCGAGGCGATGGAGCGGATGCCGCCGAGCAGCACGAGACCGACCAGCGCGGAGACGACCAGGCCGAAGAGGACGGCACCGGCGGAGGAGGCCAGGAAGCCGTCCTCGCCGCCGAAGGTCGAGGAGATCTGCGCGTAGCTCTGGTTGGTCTGGAACAGGTTGCCACCGAACAGTCCGAAGAAGAGGATCATGATCGAGGCGAGGACGGCGAGCACCTTGCCGAGCTTGGCGCCGCCGCTGCCGAAGCGCTCCTTGAGGCCCTTGGGCAGGTAGTGCATCGGGCCGCCGGAGACCGTCCCGTCGGCGTGCACCTCGCGGTACTTCACGCCGAGGGTGACCTCGACGAACTTGGACGCCATGCCGAGCAGACCGCACAGAATCATCCAGAACGTCGCGCCCGGGCCGCCGATGGAGACGGCGACGGCCACACCGGCGATGTTCCCGAGACCGACCGTGCCGGAGACGGCGGCGGTCAGCGCCTGGAAGTGGTTGACCTCACCGGCCGACCCCTTCTCGTCGTACTTCCCGCGCACCACGTCGACGGCGAGTTTGAACTTGCGGACCTGCAGGAGCCCGAACCAGCCGGTGAAGACCAGTCCGGCGACGACGAGCCAGGCCACGATGAGAGGAAGATCTGTCCCTCCAACCGGGACGGAGTAGAAGACGACCTCCCCCAGCCACGTGGCTATGGGTTCGAAGAACTCGCTGACAGCTTTGTCGACGGATTCGGTCATGGAGTCGAGTGACACAGTGGCTACCTCGGTGGTGCGGAACCGGGAGACAGGGGTATGCCGCCGGCTGGGTGTGCGGTCTCTGAACGAACGTCGTTGTCCGATTGGCGACCTCGGGTGTGCGTCCCGCAGAAGCGGTCCGTGAACACCCTGGTCGTATTGCCGGTGCATGCCGACCGCTCCGCGCTGTGGCGATGAGCGGTGCCACCTGCGGAGTCGCGCAGTTCTACCACGACTCCTGTGCACTCTTGAGTGATGCAGATCACATAACCATCAGTAGTCTTCGAAAGTGCCAGCGGGCGATATCGGACCGTTATGCGGTGGCCGGGATCCGTTCATCGGACATCTATTAAGGGGGGTGGTGGTCGGAGGGCCGCGAGGGGGTGGGGCGAGGGTCGGGTGTGCGCAGAGGTGGTGGGCGGTCCTGGGTCGTGCGCTGAGGCGTGAGGGGGGCGAGTTCGGGTCGACATTTCCGCTTTAGAGGAGTGATCTTCGCGGGAGCGGTAAAAATGAAGCAAAGAGCCCTTCGCACCCGAACCGGTCAGGAGGGGCGCGTCATGGACCCATGGCTGATCTGGTTGATCATCGCCGGCGTGCTGGCTGTCGCGGAGATCTTCACCTTGACCGCCGCGCTCGGCATGCTGAGCGCGGCCGCGTTGGTCACCGCGGGTTCCGCCGCGGTCGGACTGCCGCTGCCTTTCCAGTTCCTGGTCTTCACCGCCGTCGCGACAGTCACCGTGCTGTTCGTGCGCCCCGTCGCGCTGCGCCACCTGGTCCAACCCCGAGCGGCACGCTTCGGTGTGGAGGCTCTGGTCGGCAAGGGCGCCTATGTCGTCTCCGAGGTGACGGGTCTGGGTGGCAGGGTCCGTATCGACGGCGACGAGTGGACGGCCCGCGCCTATGACGAGACGCTGGTGATTCCCGCTGGAAAGACCGTCGATGTCATAGAGATCAGCGGTGCCACCGCGATCGTCTACCCCCGGGACTGACAATTATGGAAACCTCGGCGTTCCTGATCGCAGGCTTGATCGTCGCACTGTTCGCAGTATTCACCGTAGTGCGGGCGGTCCGCATCGTGCCCCAGGCCCGCGCTCGTAACGTCGAGCGACTCGGGCGCTACCACCGGACCCTGAATCCTGGCCTGAATCTCGTCATCCCGTACATCGACCGTGTTCACCCGGTGATCGACCTGCGGGAACAGGTCGTCTCCTTCAAGCCGCAGCCGGTCATCACCGAGGACAACCTGGTCGTCGAGATCGACACCGTCCTGTATTTCCAGGTCACCGATCCGCGGGCGGCGTTCTACGAGATCGCGAACTTCCTCCAGGCCGTCGAGCAGCTCACCGTCACCACGCTGCGCAATGTGGTCGGATCCATGGACCTGGAAAAGACGCTGACCTCGCGCGACACCATCAACAGCCAGCTCCGAGGCGTCCTGGACGAGGCCACCGGCAAGTGGGGGCTGAGGGTGAACCGGGTGGAGATCAAGGCCATCGACCCGCCGCAGTCCATCAAGGACGCGATGCAGAAGCAGATGCGAGCCGAGCGGGACAAGCGAGCCGCGATCCTCGGGGCCGAAGGGCAGCGCCAGTCGCAGATTCTCACCGCCGAGGGCGACAAGCAGGCCGCCGTCCTGCGCGCGGAGGGCAACCGTACCGCTGCGATCCTCCAGGCCGAAGGCCAGTCCCGGGCCATCGACGAGGTGTTCCAGGCCGTGCACCGCAACGACCCCGACCCGAAGCTGCTCGCCTGGCAGTACCTCCAGGCCCTGCCCCAGCTCGCGCAGGGTGCGGGCAGCACCTTCTGGGTGATCCCCAGTGAGGTGACCTCCGCACTCCAGGGCGTGTCCCGCGCCTTCAGCGAGGCCCTGCCCCCGTCGCCGGCCACCCGCGAGAAGCCCACGGACGACATGGCCGCTCAGGCCGCCGACGACACGGCGGAGGCGGCCGAAGCCGCTGCCGCGGCCCTCGCCGACGCGGCCAGGGCCGATCGCGCCGCCCCGGAGTCTCTCCCGTCCCGGCGTCCGGGCTGATGGCGGGTGACCCTGGTCGGAGGCCTTCAGCGCGCTCTGTACGCACCCTGTCCAGCGAGCCGATCGCAGCGTTCGGGCGGGGGCGGCTGAACAGCGTCCCCGGCCGCCGGCGTTCGTTCCGCATGCCTTTCGTGTCCCGTCCGGGTGGGGCGGGTCAGGGGTGGAGGGCCTGCTCGGTGGTGGGGTGACAGGGGATGAGGGTGTCGACGCCGACCAGTTGCAGGACTCGCAGGACGGAGTCCTGGGCGGCGGCGATGCGCAGCCAGCCCTGCGCGCCGCTCACCTGCCGGTGAGCGGCCACGAAGGCGTTGATGCCGCTGGAGTCCATGAAGGTCACGCCGCTGAGGTCCGCCACGATCCGCGGCGGCGCCACGCCGTCCGGGCAGAGCAGGGCCGCGCCGAGGACATCCTTGACGTCGTGGTCGATCTCGCCGTGCAAGGTCACGACACGGACACCATCCACGACGCGGTGCTCGACGGACAGCCGGCCGGACTGGTCTGCTTGCTGGTTGTCGGTCACCGTTTCCTCGACTGAGTTTAGGCTGGCCCTGGGCAGGGAGTGCGCGGGTGATTCTGCCCCACCGCCCGGGCCGGATGCACTCGGGAGGCTGTACCGGGCAGCACCCCTGCGGCATGCGGGCAGGAAAGTCGGGTACTGGCGCGCGTGAACGGGGAGTGAGGGCGAGGTCAGTGGGATCCCAGGATGACGGTCACGGTGCTGCTCAGCCGGAAGCGCATCTGATGCGCGCCGGCTACGCGCTGGAGGGGGACGGCGGCTGCATCGCGGACGCTCGCCACCACGCCGCCGCCTTCCTCGACCGGGCCCGGGCCGACCATCACGTGCCCGTGACGGCACGCGCGAAGGACCTGACCCAGCTGGTGGTCAGTGAACTGGTCACCAACGCCCGCAAGTACGCCCCCGGCCCGGTCCTGATGGAGCTGCGCATCACCACCGCCGGCGTCGAGGTCGTCGTGTGGGACAGCGACCCCACCATCCCCGCGGCCCGGGCCGCCGATCCCGGCAGGATCGGCCAGCACGGTCTGGAGATCGTCAAGGCCGTCACCGAGGACCTGTTCGTCGAGCAGGAACCGGTCGGCAAACGGATCACGGCCCGCATCGCCCTGTCCGGCACTCCGGTACAACGGGCAGCGATGCCGCCGTCCGCACCCGGAACCAGCGGCTGACCCCGCCCGGCGCGGACGCGCCTCGGGTCGGCCGACGCCGCGGCACGGGCGAGGCGTTCCGCCGGACGACGCCGCCGGGCGTGGGCGCAGGGGTGATCTCGGAGCTCAGGCGCTCCGCTGGGTGTCGATCTCGGCGATGAGCGCCTCGATGCGGGTTCTGATCGCGTCGCGGATGGGGCGGACGGCCTCGACGCCCTTGCCCGCGGGGTCTTCCAGGGCCCAGTCGAGGTACTTCTTGCCGGGGAAGACCGGGCAGGCGTCGCCGCAGCCCATGGTGATGACGTAGTCGGAGGCCTGGACCGCCTCGGTGGTCAGAACCTTCGGCTGGGCCGCGGAGATGTCGACGCCGACTTCCTCCATCGCCTCGACGGCGGCCGGGTTGACCTGGTCGCCGGGAACGGAGCCGGCGGAGCGGACCTCGATCCGGTCGCCCGCGAGGTGGTGGAGGAAACCGGCGGCCATCTGCGAGCGGCCGGCGTTGTGGACGCAGACGAACAGCACGGAGGCGAGCGGAGCGGAGGACATGCGTTCTTCCTTCACAAGATGAGTGGCAAGGGGTGCCGGGGGCTCAGGTGCTCGCCGGGCCGGCGGGCAGGCCGGCGATGAGCCGGCTGATCCGGTCGCGGGTTTCACGAACGACGGCGACGGCTGCGCGGCGGTCGGCGTCCCGGGGAGCGCGGCCTCCGCCTCGGTCGGCGCTTGTGCGACGTACGGCTCGACCTCGGCGTCCGGACGGGTGTCCGTGGGACGAGACCAGGACGCGGTCGGCGGCCCGGTGCTCAGGCGGTGCGGGAGCGAGCGGCGAGCGGCCTGCGCGCTGGGCGGCACGCCGGTCACCGCCGGCGGCCAGGCGCTCGGCAGGGAGGGCGGGCGGTGAGGAGGAGGCGGACATGGGAGACCCTTCCGACGGGCCTGCGGGTCAGCCCGGGCTGGTGTCAGCCCGAGGTGATGTGACAGTATCAGCCCATGCTGACGTCAGTCGACAATGAACTGATCCGGGTGCTGGCCGACCCGCTCAGGCTCCGGATCGTCACCCTGCTGGCCCGCGAGACGCTGTGCACCACGCACCTGGTCGAGGAGACGGGCGCCAAGCAGACGAACTTGTCCAATCACCTGAAGGTGCTGCGCGAGGCCGGCGTGGTGGAGACCGAGCCGTGCGGCCGGTTCACGTACTACCGCCTCCGGCCCGAGGTCATCGAGACACTCGCCGGCCAGTTCACCGATCTCGCCGCCTCCGCCCGCGCGAACGCCGACACGAAGAGGGCCTGCCCGTGACCCGCATCGACGCACCGGCGCCCGCCACCGAGGACGCCTCGGTCGTCGCCAAGCTCTCCACGCTCGACCGCTACCTGGCCGTGTGGATCCTCATAGCCATGGCCGCCGGCCTCGGGCTCGGGCGGGTGATCCCCGGATTGAACGACGCGCTGGCGAAGGTGGAGATCGGCGGCGTCTCCCTGCCGATCGCCATCGGTCTGCTGGTCATGATGTACCCGGTCCTGGCGAAGGTCCGCTACGACAAGCTCGACGCGGTCACCGGCGACCGGAAGCTGATGATCTCCTCGCTGGTCGTCAACTGGCTCGTCGGCCCCGCGGTGATGTTCGCGCTGGCGTGGACCTTCCTGCCGGACCTGCCCGAGTACCGCACGGGGCTGATCATCGTCGGCCTGGCCCGCTGCATCGCCATGGTCATCATCTGGAACGACCTCGCTTGTGGCGACCGCGAAGCCGCCGCCGTCCTCGTCGCCCTCAACAGCGTCTTCCAGGTCCTCGCCTTCGGCCTGCTGGGCTGGTTCTACCTCGACCTGCTGCCCGGCTGGCTCGGCCTCGGTGACGGTGAGCACCTCGACATCTCGATGGGGAAGATCGCCCTGAACGTCGTCATCTTCCTCGGCGTCCCGCTGCTGGCCGGGTTCCTCACCCGCCGCATCGGCGAGACCCGGCTCGGCCGGGAGGCGTACGAGTCGACGTTCCTGCCCAGGATCGGACCGTGGGCGCTGTACGGGCTGCTGTTCACGATCGTCATCCTCTTCGCCCTGCAGGGAAAGACCATCACCTCGCAGCCGCTGGACGTGGCCCGCATCGCACTGCCGCTGCTGGTGTACTTCGCGGTGATGTGGTTCGGCACCTTCGCCCTCGGCAAGGCGGTCGGCCTCGCCTACGACCGCACCGCCACGCTCGCCTTCACCGCCGCGGGCAACAACTTCGAACTCGCCATCGCGGTCGCCATCGCCACCTTCGGCGTCACCTCCGGCCAGGCCCTGTCCGGCGTCGTCGGTCCTCTCATCGAGGTCCCGGTCCTCGTCGCCCTGGTCTACGTCTCGCTTGCCTGGCGGCGGAAGTTCACTTCCGTCCGACCGGGTTCATGACGCAGCACACGGATGTGGTGGTGGCCGGCGGCGGCCAGGCTGGGCTCGCCGCCGGCTACCACCTCCACCGTCAGGGCCTCGGCTTCGTCGTCCTGGATGCCGGCGCCGCGCCGGGTGGCGCCTGGCAGCACATGTGGGACTCGCTGCACCTGTTCTCCCCGGCGCGGTACTCCTCGCTGCCCGGTCGGCTCATGCCCGCACAGCCCGGCCGGAGCTACCCGGACGCCGGGCACGTGGTGGACTACCTCGCCGACTACGAGAAGCGCTACGACCTGCCCGTCCAGCACGGCACCCGCGTCGTCGCCGTACGCCGTGACGGCGACCGGCTCCTCGTCGAGGCGGATTCCGGCACCTGGCGGGCCCGGGCGGTCATCAGTGCCACCGGTACCTGGTCGCGTCCCTTTCTCCCCGCCGTCGCGGGCCGAGGAGTCTTCGCCGGACGGCAACTGCACACGGTGCACTACCGCCGCCCGGCCGACTTCACGGGGCAGCGTGTCATCGTGGCCGGCGGCGGGAACTCCGGCGCCCAGATCGCGGCCGACCTCGCCCTGGACGGCAGTGTCGAGCTGACCTGGGCCACCCAGCGCCCGCCTCGCTTCCTCGCTGACGACATCGACGGCCGTGTCCTGTTCGACGTTGCCACCGCACGCCGCCGCGCCCTCGACGAAGGCGGCACCGACACCGGCGGAGTGGCCTCACTCGGCGACATCGTCGCCGTCCCGTCCGTCCGCGCCGCCCGCGACGCCGGACTCCTCGACGCCGAGCCGATGTTCTCCCGCCTCACCGCCGACGGCGTGCAGTGGGCCGATGGCGTGCACGAGCGCGCGGACGCGGTCATCTGGTGCACCGGCTTCCGGCCCGCGCTGGCCCACCTGGCACCGCTGAACCTGCGCGGCCCCCGCGGGCACATCGCGACCCACGGCACGCGCGCCCTCGGCGAACCCCGGCTGCACCTTCTCGGGTACGGAGACTGGACCGGGCCGGCCTCCGCGACCCTCATCGGCGTCGGCAGGCCGGCCCGCGACGCCGCCCGACAGATCGCGCGGCAGCTGCGCGCCTGACCCCGCGACCCCGCCCGTTCGGCATGCCGGAGGAGGCTTCGGCGAGCGGGTCTGCCGCCGCGTTGACGCAGGGGGAGCGGCGGTCAACCTCGCAGGTCGAGCAGGTCGGCCATGGCCGCCACCACGGACGGGGCGATCTGGTAGTACACCCAGGTGCCGCGCCGCTCCGAGGTCAGAAGGCCGGCCTCGCGCAGCTTCTTCAGATGGTGGGACACAGTGGGCTGGGAGACGCCGACATCGGCGATGTCGCACACGCACGCCTCTCCGCCCGGGTGAGAAGCGACCTTGGAGAACAGTCGCAGACGCACCGGGTCCGACAGCGCCTTGAACATCGCGGCCATCTTCTCGGAATCCGCCTGTGACAGCTCCCCGGCCGTGATCGGCGGACAGCACGGCACCGCACCGTCCTGCAGGATGGGCAGCTCCACAACCTCTGACTTCGACATGCGTCTATGTTGACACTCGTCGATGCGGGTGGCAAGCTCCCAAGGTATCGACAGGCATCGAAACAGCGCCGACGGCGCAGCCGGCCGACCGCCCGCGCCCACGCGGGCCGACCTCTTCGCCCACCTTGAGGAGACCGCGCACCATGAGCACCCAGCAGCTCCCCGTCATCGTCATCGGAGCCGGCCCCACCGGACTCGCTGCCGCCGCCCACCTCGTGGAGCGCGGCATCGAGCCCCTCGTCCTCGAAGCCGGCGACACGGCGGGCGCGGCCGTCCGGGAGTGGAACCACGTACGCCTCTTCTCGACGTGGGGCGAGGTCATCGACCCGGCCGCCCAGAAGCTGCTGGCTCCCACCGGCTGGACGCACCCCGACCCGGCGACGTATCCCACCGGCGGGGACTGGGCCGAGCAGTACCTGCAGCCGCTCGCCGAAGCCCTGGGCGACAGGGTCCGCTTCGGCGTCGCCGTCACCGGCGTCTCCCGGGCCGGCCGCGACCGGATCGTGGACGCCGACCGGGAGAGCCAGCCCTTCGCCGTGCACCTCTCCCACGCCGGCGGCCACGAGGAGCGCATCGTCGCCCGCGCGGTCATCGACGCCTCCGGTACCTGGTCCGGCCCGAGCCCGATGGGCGCCGACGGTCTTCCCGCCCTCGGCGAGAAGGCAGCCGCCGACCGCGTTTCGTACCGTGTTCCCGACCTCGGCGACCCCGCCGTACGGTCCCGCTACACGGGCAAGCGCACCGCCGTAGTCGGCGCGGGCGCCTCCGCCTTCACCACCCTCGCCCTCCTCGCCGACCTGGCGAAGGAGGAGGACGGTACGCACGCGGCGTGGATCCTTCGGCGCGGCATCGGCGCGAACACCTTCGGTGGCGGCGAGGCCGACCAGCTCCCCGCGCGCGGCGCGCTGGGTCTGCGCGCCAAGGCCGCCATCGAGGCCGGCCACGCGAGCGCGGTGACGGGCTTCCGCGTTCAGGCCGTCGAGCGCGACGGCGACCAGCTCGTCCTGCTCGCCGAGGACGGCCGCCGCCTGGACCCGGTCGACGAGGTCATCGTCCTGACCGGCTTCCGCCCCGACCTGTCCTTCCTCTCCGAGCTCCGCCTCCGCCTCGACGACCGCCTCCAGGCCCCCACGGCCCTGGCCCCGCTCATCGACCCCAACGTCCATTCCTGCGGCACGGTCTACCCGCACGGCGTCAATGCCCTCTCCCATCCCGAGCAGGACGTGTACCTCGTCGGCATGAAGTCCTACGGCCGCGCCCCGACCTTCCTGGCCCTGACCGGCTACGAGCAGGTCCGTTCCATCGCCGCCGCCATCGCAGGCGACCACGAGGCCGCCGAGCGTGTCGAACTCACACTCCCCGAGACGGGAGTCTGCGGCGGCGCGGGTCTCTTCGACGAGCCCGACGCCGCCGAGAGCGCTGAGGGCGGGGAGGGAGGCGGATGCTGCACCGTACCGGCCACCGTGCAGATCTCAGGCACCGCCCCGGCCGCGTCCGGCGGCTGCTGACACGCCAACCCGCCCCTTACAAAAAGGAGGTACGCCATGTCCCGCCTGCAACTCGCCCTGCGCGTTCCCGACCTCGACGCGTCCGTCGCCTTCTACAGCAGGCTCTTCGGCGCCGAGCCCGCCAAACTCCGCGACGGCTACGCCAACTTCGCCCTCACCGAGCCCCCGCTCAAGCTGGTTCTGATCGAGGGCACGGAGGGCGAGGCGACCCGCTTGGACCACCTCGGCGTCGAGGTCGGCAGCACCGAGGAGGTCCACACCGCCACCGCCCGTCTGAGCGAAGCCGGCCTGGCCACCGACGTGGAGAAGGACACCACCTGTTGCTACGCCCTCCAGGACAAGGTCTGGGTCCACGGCCCCGGCCAGGAGCCCTGGGAGGTCTATGTCGTCAAGGCCGACGCCGACACCCTGGCCAAACAGCAGGACAGCACCTGCTGCGAAGGCGCGGCCCCGACCGGCACCGACCCCAAGGAACCGGTCGCCGCGGGCGGCTGCTGCTGATCTCACCGCGGATCGGCCCCGCACCAGCGAGGCCGCGACCGGAACGGGGGACCGGTCACGGCCTCGCGCGGCGCTGTCCTCCCTGCGAGCGACCCGGATCACCAACGGGGGCACCGGGGCGAGGACACCGGCGCCCTTGCAGGCCCCGACACGTTGTTCGGGTGTCATGGCATCAGGGTCAGCACTACGACACCGGAACCGCTGTGGCGGAACCCTGGCCGTCGTCGCCGGCGAGAGTGCGCGCCGGGCGTCGCGACGCCGCGGAGATCCATCAGAAGCACCCTAATCCCAGTCGGACGGCGGCTGCTTGACCCTGCCGCCTGTGTGCGGCAGCTGCACGTAGTCCTCGGCGCCGGAGGGCAGGGCGGAAACGCACGCTGCTGAGCAGGCGTTGACCAGGAGAGGCAGGACATCGGCGGCCACCCGCAGGGAGATCCACACTTGGTGGAGCCCACCCTGCTTGATCGGCCGGTCGCAGACACCGCATCCACGGATGGCCGTGGTACCCCAGCGCCGGGCATCAAGCGCTGACAGGTCGAGATCAGCAACGGAGACTCGCGGCGGCTGTAGTCGAGGGAAGGGAGGACGGATCTTGTAGTTCCCGAACAGTGCGCGGGTGCTCACCGTGCTCCGGACCAGCATTGAGCATCTGGTGATCTCGTAGGGGAACCAGTGCAGCCGGACCACGCCGGAGGTCACCAAGGAAGCTGCAGCCGACGGTGGTCGGCGTGCCGGTGGTGAAGGCGGTGAGCGAACCGCTCAAGAAGGTTCCCTCACAGGGGTGCCGCCCGTAGTAGCCACTTTTTAGTGGGTACTTGGCGACGGTCAGCAGCCGGGTGACCCTGGTGGAGGGGGGCCGGAGGGCCGTCGGATCCCGGTGAGAGGTGGGTGACGAGGCGATGCGTCATGAGGCCGGCTGGGCCTCGGTGAGCCTCTCCAGACGGCGGTGGCCCCAATCGGAGAGGGGAGCCAGCGCCTCGGAGAGTTCTCGGCCGAACGCGGTCAAGGAATACGTGGTCTTCAGCGGAAGTACGTCGTGCACCTCCCGGTGCACCAGGCCGTCGGCCTCCATCTCGCGGAGTGCCTGAGTCAGCACCTTCTCGCTGAGACCCGGCACTTGCCGGCGCAGCTCGCCCGGGCGCTGCGGACCGGATTCCAGCAGCCACAGCAGAGCCGTCTTCCACTTTCCGTCGATCACCGCGATCGCGGCAGTGACACCACAGACATTCGGGTCCTGAGCACGACTGCGCGTCATTTCGCCCCATTCCTCACAAGTTGTCAATGCTCTTTGGGAGTTGAGAGATGTCCTCACACACCGAACAGTCTGCCGTCACCGTCCTCGGCTTGGGGCCGATGGGCCGATCTCTTGCGGGTGCCTTCCTGGATGCCGGCCTGCGAACCACGGTCTGGAACCGGACGCCGGGCCGGGACCGGGAGCTGGTCGCGCGGGGCGCGGTCAGCGCCCGGTCGGCCGAGGAAGCGGTTGCCGCGAGCAGGGTGATCGTGGTCTGCGTGGTGAACTACGACGCGATGGACGCCATCGTGAGGCGAGGGGTGGTCACGGGCGCGCTGAAGGGACGCACGGTGGTCAACCTGACCGCCGACACCCCGGACCGGGCCCGACATACCGCAGCGTGGGCGGCCGAGCACGGTATCCACTACCTGGACGGTGCGATCATGACGCCGACCACGACCATCGGAACCCCGGCCGCGGTGTTCATCCACAGCGGTCCGGAGGATCTCTACCGTGAGCACCAGCCCGTCCTGGAGGCGCTGGGCGGCACTCATACCCACCTCGGCGAGGAGATCGGCCGGGCGGCGGCATACGACATCGCGCTGCTCGACATCTTCTGGACGGCGATGGCGGGCTACATGCACGCCTTGGCCGTGGCTCGGGCCGAAGGCATCACCGCGTGGGAGCTGGCGCCCTTCGCCAAGGGGATCGGCGGCATCCTCCCGGCGATCTTCGAAGAGACCGCGAAGGAGGCCGACAGCGGCAGCTACTCGGGTGAGGACAACCCCATCACCTCGGCCGCGTCGTCCATGGCGCACATCATCCACACCTCCGAGGCGCATGGCATTGACGCGGGCGTGATGCGCGCGGCGGAAGGCATGGCCCGCAGAGCCATCGGACTGGGCCACGGCACCGACGGGTTCCTGCGGATCGCCGAGCTCTTGGGCCGTCGCCAGGAGGACCCCGCGGTCTGACCACCAGGTCCGGCAGCGTTTCAGCTGAGCCGTTCCCCGGACGGGATCACCGGCCCGGGTACTCCGGCGCTGTTGTTCCGCATCGACGCTCCGGTGTGTGGGGCCGAAGGCCGGGCATACGGGCTTCACCCGCTCTGAGAGGAGTTCGTTTCATGCTCGGCATAGTCGCGGCGGTGTTGTTCTTCTTCGCGTTTCTGATCAACGCGGCAGAGATCAGCACCAACGATGTGTTCTCTTCGACGAACGTCATGCTCCTGGGACTCATGTGTCTGGCTCTGCACATGGCCGGCGTCGGCACTGGCTGGGCCCGCAGACGCTGAGCCCATGCTCTGCGGGTCCGGTGAGCTGTCGCTTTGCCCGCCCTGTTCCAGGGCGGGGTGCGTTCTGGGCCATGGCGGCCGTAGCCGTGGCACGCACATCGACACCACGGCCGATGAGCTTCCAGGGCACCAAGTAGAGGGTGCGGCCAACCCCGTTGTTGTTTCTGACGGCCCATGGGGGCGGGTGGCTCGGCTGTTGCCACCCGCCCCCGAGTTTCGCTACCGCGATTCCCAACGGGGGCTTGTGGAGGGCGTGTTCACCTGTCGGCACTGGTTCCGCCGCCTGTGGATCCGCTGGGAGGCGCTCTCGGACGCGCGCTCATCTGCCGCCGGCTGGGCGACTGCACGCTCTGCCGGGCGAGGGCCGGCCAGTGGAGCGTGCTCTCATCGCGCCGCCGGACGGCCCCGGCACGGTCCGGCTGTACCGCGCGGACGACGGCAAGGAGCTCTTCACCACCGGCCTCGCGCGCACGCTCTCCTCGGCTGCCGTCGGTCCCGGCGGCAGCCTGCTCGCCTGTGCCCCGCCGACGGGCCGCTCCAGCTGTGGGACACCGTGGGCCGCGAGCGGCTGCCGGGGGCCTGCGAGAAGGCGGACAGAACAGTGTGCGGTACGGGCTCCGGCGTGGACGGCGGCGCACGCCTGCTGCGGTTCAGCGCGGACGGCAGGCGGCTGACCGCTGTCTACGGCACGAGGGCCCTGGTCTGGGACATCCGCGGCGGCCGCACGCTCGCCGACTTCAGCAGTGACGGGATCACCGGCTTCACCCAGGCCTCGAGCAGGTCGTCAACCCCGCAGCCGTGGACGCCCGGCCTCGTCGAGCACTTCGCCCGCATGGGCGCCGAACGCCGGACCGGTCGACGTGGCAATCGCACAGATCGCCCTCGCCGCCGTCCTGGCCCTGGTCTTCCTGCCACTGGGAGCGGCGAAGACCGCCGCGGTGCCGTTCATACGAGAGGCGGCGGCGCACCTCGGCATGCCCCCCGGGCCTGTACCGCGTCATCGGCGTACGCCGGCGCCGTCAGGGCCGGCCCGATCGCGGCGGACACCCCGAGCGGGGCGGGGCCAGTCCGAGCACCGGTCCCTGGCCCCGGCCACCTCCAGGGCGCCGGAGTGGCGGTCGGTTCCGCGTGACGGCCCGTGGTCCGCGCCCGTCTCGCGCGGGAGCTCGCCGACGCCTGACGGCTGTCTGCCGGAGCCCTTCCCTCACTTTCCGTGATCACCGAGCCATGCGCTGGTGTGGGCGAAGCGGCCCCCGGTGTTATTCAATGAGATGTGCGGTCAGGGATCTCGGGGCTCCGCCGCACGGGTCAGACTACGGCCCCGGCGCTGCGCCGGGGACTGCTGAGAGAGCCGCATGGACTCCACACCCCCGCCCTCGTCCTCTCCGGCGTTCGACCTGGTCAGTCGCGCCCTGGGACGCTACATCCCGCGCGGTGGATCGGCAGCGGCCGCCGGTCCTGCCGACGCGCAGGGCAACGGCACGACGTCCCAGCGGGTACCCGACGACCCGGCCGCCGTCCGTCAGGAGCAGATCCTTGGCGCGGTCATCCTGGACAGGGATCTGATCATCACCCGCTGCAATCTGGAAGCCCCCGTATTCGTGGGTCTGGACGTTGTGGCCGGGAGGCCGTTCGTCGACCTTCTGCCCCTCGGAGACGTACCGACGGTCACACGGCGGCTGCGGCAGGTCGTGGAGACCGGTGAGGCGCATGTCGCCCGGATCCAGCGCCTGCGGCGCGCTGACGGGTCGGAGCTGGTGGTCTCGATGAGTATCCTGCCCGCCGCGGCACCCGAGGAGGGCCTGACCGTCTCCGTGATCGCCATGGCGAGGAGGCTGCACCTTTACGCCGCCGAGACCGCGATCGGTACGTCACTGGACATCGGCGAGACCGCGCAGTCGCTGGCGGAGTCCCTGTTGGCCTGGGGAGATGTGGCCGCCGTCGACCTCGACTTCGCCGTGTGGACGGGTGAGGGCGTCACCGGGCGGGCGAAGGGGCGCATCCGGCTGCGGCGGGCGGCCCTGGTGCCGGACCGGGCGTGGCCCGAGGGCTACGTGACTCCGGGTGACGATCTTCCGGGCGACGCGAGTCACCTGCTGGCACAGGCGGTACTGCGGGACGACGCCCCGCAGACCATCGTCATACCCGACCGGGAGGCGGTCGAGCGGGTATTCGCCAGTCCGCGAGTTGTGCGTGCCCTGGTCCCCGGCGACCGGTCGGCGGGTGTGGCGTGCATACCGCTGGTCCTGGATTGCACGCCGCCCGTCGTCCTGGGCGTGGCGGAGGTCTGGCGGCGGACGGACCACCCCTTCCGCGACAGCGAGCTGTTCGACCTGCAGGAACTGGTGGCCAGGACCGCCCACCACGTCGATCTGGCGCGTCAGCACCAGCGCGAGCACACGCAGGTGCTGGCGTTGCAGCGCCGGCTGCTGCCCCGGGCCGGCGGCGACACCGTCCAGATCGCCAGCGTCTACCAGCCCGCCAGCCCCGACAGCGCGGGCGTCGGCGGCGACTGGGTGAACAGCTTTCCGCTGCCTGACGGCCGTACCGCGCTGGTGGTCGGTGACGTCGTCGGGCATGGCCTGGGAGCCGCGGCAACCATGGGGCAGCTGAGTATGGAGGCCCGCGCGTTGCTGTCCGCGGGACTCGCGCCCGACGAGGTGCTGGAGCACCTGGACGAGACCGTGACGCTGCTGGACGACGCCGAGTCCGGGCTGGCGGCCGGCTACAGCGCCCTCGGTTCGACTTGCTGCATCGCCCTCTACGACCCTGTCAGCCACCGCGTGACGCTGTCCAGCGCCGGCCACCTCCCCCCGGTCCTGGTCTCCCCGGACGGGCACGCGGGCCCGCTCCCGGTTCAGCCCCACCCCGGCCTCGGCGCCGAGTTCGCGCTGCGGGAGCCGTTCGACGTGCACACCTTCGACGCACCACCGGGCTCCCTGCTCGCCCTCTACACCGACGGCCTGGTGGAGGATCCGGCGGTGTCGATCGATGAGGGCATCGGCAGGCTGGCGGGCGTGGTGTCCACCGTGCACCCCTGGGATGCCCTGCAGCAGGCCGCACGGCACGTCGTCTCGGCGCTGGCACCCGCGCGCCAGCGCGACGATGTGACCCTGCTGCTCGCGCGGATGATCGGCTACCGCAAGGGAGACACCGCGACCTGGCGGCTGCCCGCCCGCCACGACGCCCCCGCCCGTGCCCGCGCGCAGGTCACCACACTGCTGAGGCGCTGGCGTACCAGGGACGACACCCGGGACACCGTGGTGATGCTGGTCAGCGAGCTGGTCACGAACGCGGTGCGCTTCGCCGCCGGTCCCATCACGGTACGGCTGATCAGGACCGGTCACGGCTTGCTGTGCGAGGTGGGCGACACAGGTCACGGCAGGCCGCGTCTGAGGCGGGGCGGCCTGCTCGACGACGGCGGTCGTGGGCTGAGCGTCGTGCACAGGCTCACCACGCGGTGGGGGGTGCGGTGGACGGACACCGGAAAGGTGATCTGGGCGGAAGTCGCCCGGTAGCGCGGCCACACGGTGCGGACCCGGCCCGCCCGCGTACGGGAGCTCGGCGAGAGCACGGGCGGCGTACGCGTCACCGCCGACGGCACGGATGCGCGTCAGCCACCGCCGTCGGTCCGGATGCGTCTCAGCCCCGCCGACGATACGAACGGGGCGTCAGCGCCCGCCGACGGAACGGACGGCCCCGCATTGGTACCGGCGGCATGACCGATGATGACGGCGGCCCATGTGCCGGACCGGTAACGGTGGCGCGGCCTCGCGCTACAGCCACTCGCCTTGCAGGGCGGTAGCGGTGAGGCCCGGTGCCGCCGCGTACAGAACGGCGCGATTGCCGGGCTTCTGCTGCCCGGCGTCATGCGCTCGCCTCAGGATGTCGAAGACGGCGGCGCCTCCGCGGTTGCCGCTGGTGTAGCTGTCCCGGCTGTGCTCCAGCAGCCCGGACGGCCACGCGTCGGGCATCGTGTGCTCCATGTACTCCAGCACCCGGGTGCCGCCGGGATGCGCGAGCAGAACGTCGGGGTGCCAAGAGTCGGGTTCGTCCTGGTAGCGCAGGCGCAGCCACTCCCACATCGCGGTGACCGTCTCCTGCACGGCGCGCGGCCCACGCCGGTCCATCACGAAGTGGGTGCCGTCCGCCCGTGTCTCCAGGCGGTGCAGGTCCTGGGTGCCGGGCAGGGTGTGGTGCCAGGCGGCGTCCAGCCGCACCACCGACTCGGGCCTCGGGCGGCCCGTGACCACGGCGGCGACCGCGGTGTCGGCAAACAACAACCGGACGATCAGAGACTCCAGGGTGTCGTCAGCGGGCTGGTAGGTCGTGCTCAGCGCCTCCGCGATGACGATCAGGACCACCCGGTCGGGGTCGGCGGCCACGAGATCCGCCGCCAGCGCCAGGGAGCGGGTCCCCGCGATACAGGCCCACTGCGTCGCGGGCAGCATCATCACGTCGCTGCGGAGCCGCAGCTTGTTGGCCAGGGCCATGTCCAGACCCGGCAACGCCGGGGTGGTGGAGTGACTGGTGATCAGGCAGTCGATGTCCGCGGCGTCCAGCCCGGCTATCTGCAGGGCCCCGCGTGCCGCGCGCTCCCCGTAGGACTGCACGGCCTCCCAGGCCGGCGCTGTGCGCTCCTGGATGGTCTGCGGCGCGGGTATGGTCTCGAGGGCGGCGATCACGCGGTTCACGTCGTGCTGGGTGAACCCGTCGCGTGCCAGCGCTTTTTGGGCCGGCTCGATGTCGACAGCCCGCAGGCCGCCGCCGTTGCCGGGCGCGACGGCGGACTCCAGCGGCAGCATCCATCCGCGGGTCTCGATGCCCGTACTGGCCGCGATGCCGTCGATCCGCGGCGCCCACGCCGCGTGCGGGTGCCGGTCGCTCACCTCGGCCACGATCTGGCTGGTCTTCACGGCGTGCTCGCCGTGTATCACGGCAGGAGGGCAGAGGTAAGCGGCCATAACGGGGCACCTTCCAAGGGGGAGGAGGGACTGGCGAGGGAACGTCACGAGTGCTGTGGCATGGGTCACTTCGGAACTTCGCACCCGGAGGACGCCGTTGGGATCCGGTTCGGGATGCGGTGTCCGTTTCGAGCATGGACGCCAAAGGGACATTTCCGCTGTGATGCAGGCAACTTAGGCGCCTTGGAGTTCGTGATACGGCACACACACCGAGGAATCAGGGTCCTCGAGGCGGTACCTCAGCCCCATCTGACTCACTGCCAGCCAGGTGGTTGCCTGGTCGTTCCGAGGGGTCGGTCCCCGGCGGTCCGACCCGGCGTTCGACTCCGGTGCGGGACTTCGAATCACTTTCGTTCGAACCACCTTCGCCGGGAGGAGAAGTTCAGGCCGCCGCCCGGCCCGGCCGACGGTGGCGCGCTGATCTGCTGCCGCCCAGGCCCGCCCGGCTCGGACACGCGCGGCGGCGGCAACACGACCACCGACGCCCTCCACTTCGGCAAGCCCGTGATCCTGTCGACGCACAGCTCCACGGCGAGCTCGACCGGTTGCCCGGATGCGACCCTGCGGCGGGCCCTCGCCACGATCCGGCGGGCCGGCATCCTGAGCCACGACGACTCCGCGGTCGCGTGGGGGCGGCCGCCGGCGAACCAGGCACCGGGCGCCGATGCCGTCAGGTCAGCTGAGGCGGAGGGTCAAGCAGCCCGTGGACCGCGAACGTCGGCCATGTCTCAGCCGGTCCGTTCCGCTCCGCGGGCGAGGGCCGCGCCGAAAGCGGAGGGCCTCGTGATGGTCGGGAGCGACGAAAGCAGCTGGTGCGTCAGGCGCGTGGCCACCGCTCCGTACGCCACACCGCAGACAAGGGAGACCACCAGGGCCGCCACGGGGGAGTGGTCCCGCAGGTGCGGGTAGACCTGGAAGTGCGTCAGGTAGATGTACAGCGAACTGCCCGCCAGGATCCCCGCCAGCCGGTTGACCGGGTCGATGCTGGGCAGGGCCGGGACCCAGAGCAGCAGGACGAGGCCGACCACGACGATCGAGGTCCGCAGGGTCTGCTCGCCGGGGAACAGGCCTGGCACGGTGACCAGCGTGACGGCGGTGAGCAACAGGCGCTGTCCCCCCGTACGTGCCCGCGCCGCCGCCCAGCCCAGCGCGAACAGGAAGAAGACCACGGTGGGGCTCAGATGGGAGCGGACATGTGCGAGGCCCCAGGGGTCGTAGCGCCCGACCAGCCCCAGGGCGACCAGTGCCAGGGCGAAGCCGAACGGGTTGCGCCGCTCCGCGCGGTCCACCAGGGGGATCGCCAGGAGGACGGCCGACCCGGTCAGGAAGTAGACGAGTGCCTCGACGAACCAGTAGCGCCACTCAGGGTCGGAGTTGTCCTGTTCGAAGAGGCTGTTGGCCAGGACGACGTTGGCCAGGTCGTATTCGCGGGTCAGCAGCAGCGCGAAGGCGATCCACACCATGCTCGGTACGGCGATGCGCGCGATGCTTCGTCCCGCCCTCCGCAGGCGCTCCCGGCGTTCGCCGGCGGAGAGGTGGAAGCGTGCGAAGTTGTACCCGGCGACGCCGAGCAGGACGTGGGCGCCGCCTTGGAGGATGAAGGCCGGGATGTGTGAGCCGACGATGAGGACGATGCCGATCGCCCGCAGGGCGATGCCCGTCTCCAGGTTGCGCCGCAGCCTGCGCCGTGGGGTGGCCGGCGGTGCGAGCCGCCCGGCTCGGGGGGCCCGCAACTGCCGGATCGGCGTGGTGTGCCAGTCGGGGGGCAGCTCGCCCAGTGCCTCCTCCAGCCGCAGCGACATCTCGACGTACGAGAGTGAATCGCCGCCCAGGCTCACGAAGCTGCTGTCCTCGGTGACGTCGTTCCGGCCGAGGATCTCGGCGTAGAGGGCGCAGAGGCCGACGTCCCCGGGGCCGGGCATCGGCGTCTGTGCACCGCGCCCCAGCCGGCGTACGGCCTCGTAGTCGGGTTTGCCCGAGGCGAGCCGCGGAAGCTCGGACACCAGCCGCACGCGTATCAGGTGCGGCGGCAGACCGCAGCCGGCCGTCACGAGACGCCGGATCGCGGTCGCGTCGGCACCTTCCGTGCGGGCCGCGATGACGGACAGCGCGTCGTCATCGCCCGCGCACGCGGCATGTATGCCGTGCCCCTCCAGGACCGACTCGACGCCGTGCGGGTCTATGCGCAGACCGAGGATCTTGATGAATCGGCTGCGGCGGCCCACTATCTCGTACAGCCCGTCGGGGGCGCGCCGGGCGATGTCCCCGGTGTGCAGTTCCGACACGGTGCGGCCGAGGCCGAGGTCTTCCGGTGTCTCGGCGTAGCCGAGCATGACGTTGGGGCCCGAGTAGACCAGTTCGCCGGTGTCGGGTGCGTCGACGCCGTCGACCGGTTGCAGCCGGAAGGAGCCGCCGGGGATCGGAACGCCCACCGCCTGCGGGCGCTCGGGGGCGAGTTCCGGGGGCAGGTAGCCCATACGGGCCGTCGCCTCGGTCTGCCCGTACATCACGAACAGGTCCCAGCCGCCACGTCGGCCCAACTCGGCGTACCGGGTGACCCGTTCGGGTGCCAGGCGGCCTCCGGCCTGGGTGATGCAGCGCAGGTGAGGCAGCCGCATCTGCTCAAAGCCGACCCGGTCGAGCAGGTCGAAGGTGTACGGCACCCCGGCGAACGACGTGCCGTGGGCGGTGCGGAACTCCTCCCAGAAGGCGGCGTCGGCGACCGACCGTTCGGTGAGGATCAGTCCGGCCCCGCGCAGCAGGTGGCTGTGGATGACGGACAGGCCGTAGCAGTAGTGCATGGGCAGGGTGGTGGCCGCGCGGTCGGTCCTGCGGATGCCGAGGTAGGTGGCGATGGACTCGGCGTTGGCCTGGAGATTGTCGTGCGAGAGCCGGACCAGCTTGGGTGAGCCGGTCGAACCGGAGGTGCTCAGCAGCAGCGCGAGATCCGGGTGAAGGGTGTGGGCACTCCCACGGCGCCGTTCGTCGAGGATCCAGGTGCCGTGGTCGTCCGGGCGGGCGATGACATCCGGGTCGTACGCGGCGGTCAGGGCGTCGATCGTGCCGGTGCTGTCGTCGGTACCGTCACCGGTGCTGTCGCCGGGAACGAGCAGGACGGGGTGGCCGGAGGCTAGGGCCGCGAGGTGGACCACCAGAGCGTCGGCACGGTTGGCGCCGGCCAGCAGGACGAGGCGGCGCTCCGGTCCGAGGCGTTCGGCGGTGGCGGCGACCCGCTCGGCGAGCGCGCGGTAGGTGACTTCACCAGATGGCGTGATCAGCGCGGCGTGATCGCCGTGAGAGGCGAGATGACGTGCGAACAACACCCCCCGCTCCCGCGCGGGCGGCGGTGGAGACGAAACGGGGGCAAAACGTGGAACAGGCCTGGT
This sequence comes from Streptomyces sp. NPDC033136, assembly GCF_055578235.1. Lineage (NCBI taxonomy): Bacteria > Bacillati > Actinomycetota > Actinomycetes > Kitasatosporales > Streptomycetaceae > Streptomyces > Streptomyces sp. NPDC033136. Next base: position 28,391 of record NZ_JBVIPD010000003.1, on the reverse strand, counting down.
GAACAGGGCCGAGGCAGGTCGAGGAGAGTTGTTCACGGGCGCGCGACCTTTCTGCGGCAGCGTCCGCAAATAGCACAGATCCCTTGACGGTTAGGCAAGCTTTACCTTATTCATAGCATGTCCCTAGCTGGCTTGAAAGCATCGCTTCGCCCGCTCGCTGGAACGACGCCGCGACCCCGCGGCGTGCCGGCGAGCCCCCAAGGAAGGCACACCACATGCGACGCCCCTCGGCTCGCCGGATCACCGCACTGCTCGCGGCCGGCCTGCTTCTCCCTGTCCTCGCCGCCTGCGGCTCCGGCGACGGCAAGGGCGGCTCGGCGGAAGGCGGTGACTCCGCCCTCGTCATCTACTCCGGGCGCAACGAAAAGCTGGTCAAGCCGATCCTCGACAAGCTGGAGAAGGCCGTCGGCACCAAGGTCGAGGTGCGCTACGGCGACAGCGCCGAACTGGCCGCGCAGATCCTGGAAGAGGGCGACCGCACCAAGGCCGGCCTGTTCCTCTCCCAGGACGCCGGCGCCCTGGGGGCCCTGTCCAAGGAGGGCATGCTCACGAAGTTGCCGCAGTCGAGCCTCGACGAGGTGGAGGAGGCCTACCGCGGCGGGGCGGGCGACTGGGTGGGCCTGTCGGGGCGGGTGCGCGTCATCGCCTACAACCCGGACCAGGTCGCCGAGGACAAGGTCCCGGACCGTGTGCTCGACGTGGTGAAGCCCGAGTGGAAGGGCGAGGTCGGCTTCGCACCCACCAACGCCTCCTTCCAGGCCTTCGTCACCGGCATGCGCGTCCTGGAGGGCGATGACGCCACCCGCGAATGGCTCAAGGGCCTGAAGGCCAACGGGAAGGTCTACACCAACAACCTCGCCACCCTCGACGCCGTCGAGTCCGGTGAGGTCTCCCTCGGCCTGGTCAACCACTACTACTGGTACGAGCGGGTCGCCGAGAAGGGCGAGGACAAGGTCAACGCCAAGCTCAACTTCCTGCCCGGCAAGGACCCGGGCGCGCTCATCAACGTCGCCGGCGTCGGCATCCTCAAGGACAGCGGCCAGACTGAGACCGCCCAGAAGGCCGTCGACTACCTGCTGTCCAAGGAGGCGCAGACCTACTTCGCGGACAAGACGAAGGAGTACCCGCTGGCCGCGGGCGTCACCAGCAACGTCGAAGACCTGCCGCCGCTCGACTCCCTGGAAGCCCCCGACATCGACCTGGGCAAGCTCGAATCCCTCCAGGAGACGCTGGCCATGCTCCAGGACGTCGGACTGGTCTGAGAGTCCGGGAAGCGTGAGAAGACCAACGGAAACCGTGAGCCCGACGTGACCACAACGGCATCCGGAGGCCGCCCGGCCGGAGCACCCGCTCCCGCCGGGCGCCGGCGCGTCCGTACGGCACACGGGGCACCACGCGCCGGCCGCAGACCCCCGTGGATCCTGCTCGTCCCCGCCTGTGTCGCCGCCCTGTTCGCCCTGCTGCCCCTCGGCTACCTCACGGTCCGCGCCTTCGCCCGCGGGCCGCGCTACGCCTGGGACGTCGTAGCCGACGAACGCACACTCCAACTCCTCGCCCGCAGCCTCGGCCTGACGGCCGTCGTCGTGGCGGCCTGCCTGGTGCTCGGCATCTCCCTGGCCTGGCTGACCGTCCGCACCGCCCTGCCCGGGGCACGCACTTGGTCGGTGCTGGTCACCCTGCCGCTCGCCGTGCCCAGCTACGTCGCCGCCTTCGCCTGGCTGGCCGCCGCACCGCGAACCGCCGGATTCGCGGGGGCCGCGCTCGCCCTGACCCTGGTCAGCTTCCCCTACGTGCACCTGCCGGTCGCCGCCGCGCTGCGCGGCATCGACCCGGCGCAGGAGGAGGCCGCACGCTCCCTCGGACACGGACCGGTGCGCACCTTCCTGAGAGTCACACTGCCCCAGCTGCGCCCGTCCGCCGCAGGCGGAGCACTGCTCGTCGCGCTGTACGTGCTGTCAGACTTCGGCGCCGTCTCGCTGATGCGCTACGACACGTTCACCCGGGCCATCCACACCTCCTACCGCGCATCCTTCGACCGCACCCCGGCCGCCGCCCTCAGCGTCGTGCTGGTGGTGATGACGGTGGCACTGGTCGCCGCCGAGGCCCGCACCCGCGGGCGCGCGGGCCATGCCAGGACCGGCGGCGGCACCGCCCGCCCGGTCGTCGCGGTGCCCCTGGGACGCTGGCGGATTTCCGCCCTCGCCTGGTGCGCCACGCTGGTGGCCGCCGCCGTGGCCTTCCCGCTCGGCACCCTCGGCTACTGGCTCTCTGTCGGAAACTCGGCAACGTGGGACCTCGGCGGACTCGCCGAGGCCGCCTGGGTCACTCTCGGCGTCGCCGCCGCGGGAGCCGCCCTCACCACGCTGCTGGCGCTGCCCGTCGGCGTGATCGCCGCACGTTACCGGGGACGCGGAACCGCGCTGCTGGAACAGGCCGCCTACGCCGGCCACGCACTGCCCGGCATCACCGTCGCGCTCTCCCTCGTCTTCTTCGCGGTGCGCTACGCCTACCCGCTCTACCAGCAGCTCCCCCTGCTGATCTGCGCCTACGCCGTGCTGTTCCTGCCGGTGGCCGTCGCCGCCACCCGCGCCGCCGTCCTGCAGGCGCCACCCGTACTCGAGGACATGGCCCGTTCGCTGGGCCGCTCGCCCCTGCGGGTGCTGCGCGAGGTGACCGTGCCGCTGGCCGCACCGGGTGTGGCGGCCGGCGCCGCGCTCACCTTCGTGGTCTGCATGAAGGAACTGCCGGCCACCCTGTTGCTGCGCCCCACCGGCATGGACACCCTGGCCACCCGGCTGTGGACCGAGACCGGGGCCGGCTCCTTCGCCGCCGCCGCACCCTACGCCGCGGCCCTCATCCTCCTGGCCGCCGTCCCCTCCTACCTCCTGGGCAGGCACCGCACATGACCGACCGCCACAACGAGCTCCGCGTCGAGCAGCTCACCAAGACCTACGGCCCGGAAGCCCCCGTTCTCCGAGGTGTGGACCTCACCGTGCCGGGCGGGACACTGGCCGCCGTGCTCGGACCTTCGGGCTGCGGAAAGACCACCCTGCTCCGCATCGTCGCCGGGTTCCTGCGTGCCGACGCGGGCACCGTCGCACTCGACGGACGCACGGTCGCGGGTCCCGCCGTCCATCTGCCGCCGGAACGGCGCCGCATCGGAATCGTGCCGCAGGAAGGCGCCCTCTTCCCCCACCTGAGCGTGGCCCGCAACGTGGCCTTCGGCCTGACCGGCCTCGACCGCGGCGAGCGGTGCCGCCGGACGCAGGACATGCTCGACCTCGTGGGACTGGCCGGATACGGCGACCGCATGCCGCACGAACTGTCCGGCGGGCAGCAGCAGCGCATCGCCCTGGCCCGGGCACTGGCCCCACGCCCCGCACTCGTCCTGCTCGACGAACCGTTCAACGCCCTCGACAGCGCGCTGCGCGTCGGAGTCCGGGCGGATGTGCGAGCCGCGTTGCGAGCGACAGGGGCCACGGCACTGCTGGTCACCCACGACCAGCAGGAAGCCCTGTCCACCGCCGACCTCGTCGCCGTCGTACGGCAGGGCCGCATCGCCCAGTGCGACACCCCTCACGACCTCTACCGGCGCCCCGCCGACCCCTGGGTCGCCGGCTTCGTCGGCGACGCCGTACTGGTCCCCGGAGAGGTGCGCGGCGGTGGCTCCACGGCCACCACACCGCTGGGCACCGTGACGCTGGCCGCACCACCACAAGGCCGCAGCACGGGCACGGTCGTACTGCGCCCCGAGCAACTGCGACTGACCGACGCGAGCACGGAGGAGGGCGTGCGCGGCACGGTCCGGGACGTCTTCTACTACGGCCATGACGCCAAGGTGACCGTGGCGATACAGGGCCTCGACGCCCCCGTCGACGTTCGCGTGGCGGGCCCCCTGGCGATAGTCCCCGGCCAGGAAACCGCGATCCGCGTGACCGGCGAGGCGACACTGCACCCGTAGCCCCTGCCGCGGCCGGAGACTCGGCACGAGCGAGCGCGAGCGATCGCCGAAGGACGCAGCGGGTTCAGTCACTGACTGACGCCCTGCCGGGCCTCCACCCGCCGGCGCCGGCTCTCCCGCGGCGGCGACCGGGCAGCCCGCCCTGCCCCCACCGCATCGCCTGGTCGCACGCAGGGCGGCGGCGTGACGATGCTCCCGGCCGGTGAGCAAGGGGGGCGCGGCGGCGCTCCCCTCACCATCACCTTCCGTGCAAGGTGGCGACGTAGTAGGCGTTGAGGGGGTCGCCGTCCACGGACTTGATGTCGACATCTGCGAAGCCGGCTTCCCGGAGCATCCGCACTGCTGTCTCCTGCCCCCAGACAGTGCCCAGCCCGGCTCCGCCGGTGCTGAGCGAGGTCGTCATGCAGTAGAAGACGGAGAAGCCGTAGAGCGCGGGCCCGAAGGGATGGCCGATGTTCTCCTCCAGCCTGCTGGAGGCGGCGATGTCGCCCATGAGGAACGTGCCGTCCTCAGCCAGAGCCCTCCTGATCGCTTCCAGCGTCTCGGCCGGCCGTGCCAGGTCGTGGATCACGTCGAAGGCGGTGATGAGGTCGTACGTGCCGCTGATCTCCGTCGAGTCGCCGAGGGTGTAGCGGAGGTTGCCCAGGCCGGAGCGGGCCGCCCGCGTACGTGCGACGTCGATCCCCGCCTCCGACTGATCGATGCCGTGGAAGCGGCTGGCGGGGAAGGCCCGCGCGAGCACGAGAGGAGCGTGTCCCTGTCCCGTGCCGACGTCGAGAACGTCGATGCCCTCGCGCAGCCGCTCCGTGAGCCCCGGGACCAGTGGCACGATCGTGTCGACCAGTGCCTGGTCATAGACCCGGGCGGTTTCCTCGGCCTGCAACGCCTGGAACCGCGGATAGGCCGAGTACGGCACGCCTCCTCCCTCGCGGAAACTGCGTACGACCTGCTGCTCGACCTCGCCCATGAGGGCGATGTAGGGCATCATTCCGGCCAGGCACTCCGGGCCGGCCGCGGTGGTCAGCGAGGCGGCGTGCTCGGACGGCAGCGTGTAGCGCTGCCCCTCCGGCTCGTACTCCACGAAGCCGCCCACGACCATGCCGCCCAGCCACTCGCGCACATACCGCTCGTCCAGATCCGCCGCCTTGGCGATCTCCGCGCTGGTCGACGGGGGAAGGGAGGCCAGGGTGTCGAACAGGCCGCACTGATGGCCCACGCTGGTCAGCAGGGCGAGCACGCCCTTGTTCAGGACATCGGCGACTTCGCCCGCGAACGCCTCCTGCCTCGCGGGGTCCGGGGGAGCCTGGTGCGTTTCACGAGTGGACATGATCGCCCCTTCGGTCAAGGCGGCTGAGACGCACGGCCAGAACGAGACCTTTTTGTCATGCTAAGCCCGTATCGCCGACCAGGCCGTCACGGTGCTGCCTCCCCCTGGCGGGCGTCTCCAGCGGGCGAGGACGGGACACGGGGCCGCTTGTCGAAGACGTACGCCGTGTAGCGCGCGACGCGCTCGATGGCCTGGTGGGCCCGGATGACGGCGAGGGCCTCGTCCCACTCGCGGGCGTCGAGACTTCTCAGGCCGGGCCACCGCACGCACAGGGCCTGCCGGCCGGCCCGGGTGGACGCGGTGCCGGCGAACAGGGCGCAGAGCTGGGCCGCCCGGTGGAGTACGGGGGTGGTCCAGTCGAGGACATGGCGTGTGGTGAAGCCGGCGGCGGAAGCCATCAACGGGTAACGCTCGTACGGTTCGAGGTCGTCGAAGCGCCAGGTGCCGCGGACGAGGCCGTTCGGGTCGAGGGTCCCGATCGGCTGATCCGTACGGGAGGTGACATCCACGAGGACGAGCCGCCCTCCGGGGCGGAGCAGCCGGAAACCTTCGCTCAGGAAGGACCTGCGGCCCTCATGGCCGAAGTGGAAGGCGGCCTCCAGGCAGTGCACCCGGTCGACGGAGCCGTCCGTCAGCGGGATCTCCGCTGCCCGCCGCGGCAGAGCGGTGGCGTCGGCGACGGCGAATCGCGCGCCGGAACAGCCACCGAAGCGGCGGCGTGCCTGGGCGATCTGCGCGGGCTGGATGTCCACCCCCAGGGCCCGGCATCCCGCGGCGCCCAACCGTGCCGTGGTGTCACCGCGACCGCATCCGGCATCCAGGACGAGCTGTCCGGGCCGGGCGTCCAGCAACGCCAGCGACCGGCGGGCCAGACGGCGCTGAAAGGGCACAGGCCCTGCCAGAGGCACGACCGGCAAGGTGGGCAGCGTGAAGTAGCCGATGTTGGCCAGGCTGTCCCAGCCGAGGTGCCGGAGCACCCGGAAGAGCACGCTGTCGTCGCTGTAGGCACTCGCCAGGTTCCCGCCGTCACTCATCCCGCAACCTCCGCTTCCGGGGCGCATCTGTGGCCCGCTGCCCGTGTCACCGCACAGACCTGCACCTACACTGAGCCCATAAAGGACGTTCGTGACATACCGGAACTGCCATGCGCCATCAGCGGATGCTCGTACCGGTCCTCGCCCTGGCCCTTGTCATGCTGCCCGCGATCTCCGCACGGGCGCAGGGTGAGGAAGTCCCACGCGGCCCCACGTTCTCCGCGCGCGCTCTGCAGGCGCTGATCGACGGTATCCAGTTCGGGGTGATCATCGCGATCACCTCGGTCGGGCTCTCACTGATCTTCGGAACCATCCATCTGATCAACTTCGCGCACGGTGAGTTCGTCACGATCGGCGCCACCTTCGCGTTCTTCCTCAACGTCTCCGCGGCGGGTCCGGGCTGGCACCTGATTCCCGCCGCTCTCGCCGCGGTGGTCTTCGGCGCCCTGCTGGGCGCGGCGGTCGATCGCGGCATCTGGCGCCCGCTGCGGGCCCGGGGCACCGGGCTGATCAACATGTTCATCGTCACCATCGGGCTCTCGCTGCTGCTGCGCCACGTCGTACTCGTGCTGTACGGAACCCGTCCCGCCTCCTACGCGCAGTACGACATCCAGAGCACGATCGACCTGGGGCCGGCCGGCATCACGCCACGGGACCTCACGGTCACCCTGCTCGCCGTGCTGGTGCTGCTCGGCGTCGCCGCGCTCCTGCAGAAGACGCGGATCGGCACGGCCGTCCGGGCCGTCTCCGCCAACCGTGACCTCGCGGAGGCGTCGGGCATCGACGTGCAGCGGGTGGTGCTGTTCGTGTGGATGCTCGGCGGCGGGCTGGCCGCGCTCGGCGGTGTCTTCTTCGGCCTGGTCGAGATCGTCACCTGGGACATGGGCTTCAAGCTCCTGCTGCTCATGTTCGCCGGGGTCATCCTCGGAGGGCTCGGCTCCGCCTACGGAGCGATGGTCGGCAGTCTCGTCATCGGCATCGTCGCCCAGATGTCCACCCTGTGGTTCCCGGTCGACCTGCAGTACGCCTGGGCCCTGCTCGTCCTCATCGTCGTCCTCCTCGTCCGGCCGCAGGGCATCCTCGGCCGGGCCGAACGCGTCGGGTGAGGGGTGCGCCATGGACTTCTCGGACATCGTCTCCAACGCCCTGCGCTCGGGAATCGGCCCCATCGCCGCCGTCTACGCCCTCGCCGCGATGGGACTGAACCTGCACTTCGGCTACACGGGGCTGCTGAACTTCGGCCAGGTCGGATTCATGCTGGTCGGCGGCTACGGGCTCGCCATCACGGTGTCGACGTACGACGGTCCGATGTGGCTCGGCGTCCTGGGCGGCATCGCCTGCGCGATCGTGCTGGCCCTGCTTCTCGGTCTGCCCACCCTGCGGCTGCGCGCCGACTACCTCGCCATCACCACGATCGCGGCGGGGGAGACGCTACGGCTGTTCTACCGCTCCAGCTGGGCCGAGCCGGTCACCGGCGGGGTGTTCGGGCTGCAGAGGTTCGCGAACGACTTCTACGCGCTCAACCCTTTCGAGCCCGGCACCTACGGCGTGTGGCTCGTGAGGTTCGGCTCCCGCGACCTCTGGGTCATGACCGTCGGATGGACGCTGGTGCTCCTGGCCGGAATCCTGCTCGCCCTGCTGATCCACAGCCCGTGGGGCCGTGTCATCCGGTCGATCCGGGAGGACGAGGTCGCCGGGCGCAGCCTCGGCAAGAACGTCTACGCGTACAAGATGCAGAGCCTCGTGCTCGGCGGCGTCATCGGGGCGGTCGCGGGCATGATGCAGGCGATCCAGGTGCAGTCCGTGAACCCGGACAGTTACGATCCGGCCGTCACGTTCTTCCTGTACACACTGCTCGTCCTCGGAGGTGCCGGGCGGATCCTCGGTCCGGTTCTCGGCGCGATCCTGTTCTGGTTCGTCCTCAGCTTCCTCGACAGCGCGCTCCGCCAGGCCATCAACGCCGACTACATCTCGCCGGACCTCATCAGTACCTCGGAGGTCGGCGCGGTGCGCTTCGCCCTGGTCGGAGTCGCCCTGATGCTGCTGGTCGCGTTCCGGCCGCAGGGGATTCTCGGCAGCCGGAAGGAGATGCTGCTCAGTGGCCGCTGACCCTGTCGGATCCCACCCGGACCGGCTCTCCGCGATCGATCCCGAGCCGGGGGTGCGCAAGCCCGATCCCCTGCTGGTTCTGGACCAGGTGACCCGTACCTTCGGAGGCCTCGCCGCCGTGCGGGTCGAGCACCTGGAGGTCCAGCGCGGGGTCATCACGGCGCTCATCGGGCCCAACGGCGCCGGCAAGACCACACTGTTCAACGTGGTGAGCGGGTTCGACCGGGCCGACGGCGGCCGGTGGTCGTTCGACGGACGGCCGCTCACCGGCGCCCCGGCGCACCGGGTGGCGCGGCGCGGAATGGTCCGTACGTTCCAGCTCTCCAGAGCGCTCGCCCGGCTCACGGTGCTGGAGAACCTTCTGCTCGCCGCGCCCGGTCAACGCGGCGAGCGGGCGCTGCCCGCGCTGCTGCGACCGCTGTGGCGCGGGCAGGAGCGGGAGCTCGAGCGCCGGGCGGACGAACTGCTGGACCGGTTCCGGCTCGGGCACCTGCGTGACGACCACGCCGGCACGCTCTCCGGCGGTCAGCGCAAACTGCTGGAGCTGGCCCGCGCACTGATGACCCGGCCGGTCATGCTCCTGCTCGATGAGCCGATGGCCGGGGTGAACCCCGCGCTGACCCAGTCGCTGCTCGGACACATCCAGCGGCTGCGGGACGAGGGGCTGACGGTGTGCTTCGTCGAGCACGACATGGACGTGGTGATGGGCATCAGCGACTGGGTGGCCGTCATGGCCGACGGCCGCCTGGTGGCCGAGGGCCCACCGCACACGATCGGCCGGAACGCCGCCGTCGTGGACGCCTACCTGGGCAAGCGGCACGACGAGCCGGAGGCGACCGAGGAGAGGGATGAGGAGGAGTAGCGATGTCCGTCGAGGAACAGGCACCGGTACTGGCGGCCGACGACATCGTCGCCGGATACGTCCCTGGTGTCGATGTGCTGCGCGGATGCAGCGTCGAGGTGCGGCCGGGCGAGGTGGTCGGCGTGATCGGCCCCAACGGCGCCGGCAAGTCGACTCTGATCAAGGCCGTCTTCGGGCTGCTGCGGGTGCGCGGCGGGACTGTGCGCCTGCGCGGCTGGGACGTGACCGGCCGGCCCGCGCACGAGCTGGTCCGGCGGGGCGTGGGCTACGTTCCGCAGCTGCAGAACGTGTTCTCCACACTGACCGTCGAGGAGAACCTGCGGATGGGAGTCTATCTGCGGCCCAAGGACCAGGCGCGGCGGGTCGCGGCGGTCGAGGAGCTCTTCCCCGTCCTGGCCGACCGCCGCGGGCAGAAGGCCGGCGCGATGTCCGGCGGCGAACGCCAGATGCTCGCGATGGCCCGCGCGCTGATGATGGAGCCGCAGCTGCTGCTGCTCGACGAGCCGTCGGCCGGCCTGTCACCGCTCCATCAGGACCATGTCTTCGAGCAGTGCAGGACGATCAACAGCGCGGGCGTCGCCGTGCTCATGGTCGAGCAGAACGCCCGCAGGTGCCTGCAACTCTGCGACCGCGGCTACGTCCTCGACCAGGGCCGCAACGCGTACACCGGCACGGGTACGGCCCTGCTGCACGACGAGAAGGTGATCGAGCTCTACCTCGGCACGCTCGCCCGCGTCCGTTGACTCCCGCTGTCCTCCCGGTCACTCCTCGGCCGTGCTGGTCTCGGTGCGCAGGGTCTGCAACTCTCCCTCGTCGTTGTAGCCGTAGACCTCGATCGTGGCCTGGCCTGGTTCGCCCTCGTCGGTGAAGTCGAGCGGGCCGCTCACACCGTCGTAGTCGATGTCCCTGCCGTCGGCGATCAGTTCCTTGCAGGCGGCGAACGAGTTGCACTTCTCGCCGTCCTTGGTGATCCCGTTCATCTCCTTGACGTACTCGCGGGGATCGTCCGTCCCCGCCTTCTCGGCGGCGAGCGCGATCGTTGTCACGCAGTCGTACACCTGCGGTGCGAACTGCAGCTCCTGCAGGTCCGGCGCGAATTCCTTGAGGTCGTTCACGTACTGCTCGTTCGACGCCGATGCCGGCGCGGTCCCCTTCATCCCGGAGAGCCTCTCCGGCTGGCCAGGGGCGACCAGCGAGGGCAGCTCCTCGCTGCGCAGTCCGTCAGCGCCGTAGACGCCGATCTGGTCGGGCCCGAGTCCGGACTCGATCATGCCCTGCAGGATCTGGGTGCCCTCCTCGAAGGCGATCACCACGGCGGCGTCCGGCCTGGAGTTCTCCACCTGCTGGACGACCTGGTCGAAGTTGGTCGCCTTCGGGTCGTAGGTCTCCGCGAGCGTCACCGTCGCACCGGCGTCCTCCAGCGACTCCCGGGTGGCCTCCATCAGGCCGCGCCCGTAGTCGTCAGCCCGTGCGACCAGGGCCACCCGGTCGTGGCCGTCCTCGCGGACGACATCCGCCAGGACGGGCCCCTGCAGGGCGTCGCTCGGGACGGTACGGAAGTAGTAGCCGTCGTCCTCGTAGTCGGTGAACGTGGGAGCGGTGTTCGACCCCGAACACTGCACGACGCCCGCACCGGTCACCCGGTCGATGAACGCCAGCGACATCCCGGAAGCGGCGGCGCCGATGACCGCGTCCACGCCTGCCGAGAGGACCCGGTCCGCGGACTGCGCGGCAACGGCCTCCTGGCCCGCCTCGTCACTGGCGACCACATTCGGCACGAACTTGCCCAGGACCCCGCCGGCGTCGTTGATCTGCTGTATCGCGAACTTCAGCGACTCGATCTGGGGCGGACCGAGGTAGGCGAGCTGTCCCGTCTCCGGCAGGACGTAGCCGAACTGGAGCTCACCGTCGCCCGGCTCGGCCTGGGCGGTGCCCGTCGTACCTCCGACGGCTATCACAAGAGCGGCCGCGCTCGCGAAGATCGCGGACCGCCGTATCGACGCTTTCATCTCCGCCTCCGCTCGTTACAGGCGGCGGTGGTCGACTGGCCGGCCAACCGCCCGCCATCTGTACACGAGGTTAGATCTCTTTTGGAGTCCGGAAAAGAACAAAGAATACACTTTTGTGATGGAACGTGCTCCCGCCCCGGCCTCCGTTAAGTGCACCGTCCATCCGGGACCCGTTCCTCCAGCCGGGTCCCCAGCAAGCTTTGCCCGGCCCCGATGTCACGTCGGCCCGGGTGCCGTCATCCAGCGCCACTGGGTGAACGCTTCCAGGCTGGCCGTGCCGCCGATGCGCGAGCCGTTGCCGGAGATGCCCATGCCACCGAAGGGGGCGTTCGCCGCGTCCTTGGCGGAGACGTCGTTGATGTGCACCATGCCGGTGCGCAGTTGTCCGGCGACAGCGGTCGCCCTCGGCACGGAACCGGAGTGCACGGCGGCCGTCAGGCCGTACGCGGTGTCGTTGGCGATCTCGACGGCCTCCGCCTCGCTGCGAAAGGGAATGACAGGGGCGACCGGACCGAAGATCTCCTCACGGAACGCCGGCATGGCTCGGTCGACGCGGTCCAGGACGGTGGGCGGGTAGAAGAGCCCGTCGCGTCGGCCGCCCGTGAGCACCCGCGCCCCGACGGCCACGCTCTCGTCGACGATGCGCTCGATCCGGGTGGCCTGCCGCTCGCTGATGATCGGGCCGACGCCGACCCCCTCCAGGCGGGGGTCGCCGAGGCGCATGGTCCGCGCGTGCCCGACCAGCGCGTCGGTGTACGCCTCGACCAGGTCGGCATGGACCAGGTGCCGGCCGGCGGCGACGCACGCCTGTCCCTGGTACCCGAAGGCGCTCATGGCTCCGGCCAAGGCGGCCGCCTCCACATCGGCGTCCTCGAGCACGACGAACGAGTTCTTGCCGCCGAGTTCCAGGACGACCCGCTTCAGTCCCTCACCCGCCACACGGGCCACCTCGCGTCCGGCCTCGACGGAGCCGGTGAACGCGACCATGCCGACATGAGGATCCGCTGCGACCGCCTGCCCGGTCTCCGCCCCGCCCGGCAGGACGTGCAGCACCCCTTCGGGCAGGCCGGCGTCCTCGAAGAGCCGCGCGACGAGGACGCCTCCGGACACCGGCGTGAGCGGGTCGGGCTTGAGGAGCACGGTGTTGCCCAGCGCCAGTGCGGGCGCCAGCGCGCGCACCGCGAACAGGAGCGGCGCGTTCCACGGGTTGATGACGCCGACGACGCCCAGCGGCACCCGCCATGCCAGACTCGTTCCACCGGGGGTCTGAGGGGTCAGGACCTCGCCCCTGGGCAGGGACGCGAGTCCCACGGCGTGCGACAGTTGGGCGAGGGCAGCGATGATCTCGTAGTCGCCCTTGACGGGGACGCCGGCCGACTCGCGGACGATCCAGTCGCGGAACGTGGCACTGTGCTCACGGAGCGCGGAGGACGCGCGCAGCAGGACCTCGACACGGTCGGAAGGAGCTGCCGCGGCCCAGTCTCCCGCGGCCTGGGCGGCCCGTGTCCCGGCCCGGGCGACGTCCGCCGGAGAGGCGATGCCGATGTCGGCCAGCACGTGTCCCGTGGCCGGTTCGCTCACTTGGCGTGTGCCGCCCTCGGATTCGCGCCAGCCGGCGCTGTAGATCTTCCCGGCCCACTCGGCCTGGTCCGGCCACCTGTCGCCGTTGCCGGTCATGGGTGCCGCCCTCCGTCCGGGGTCGGTGCCGCCGTCCTGACATGAGGACCGGTACATGCCCGTCTGCCACTCTTATTGTCTAGTGTCGTAAGTGTGCAGGTGCGCCGCACCTCGGGCCGGGGCGCTTCTGGGTCGTAGGCGCCAGGGCGGAGTGAGGGCAGATGACGTCATGAACGGATCCGCGTCCGCCGGGGACGACGGCCCGAGCGCCTGGTCGCAGGAACGTGTCGACGGTGCGGCGACGGCCAAGATCGTCGTCGATGATCACGGTGTCGTGACCGAGTGGAACGAAGGGGCTCGCCGGCTGCTCGGTTACCGGGCCCCAGAGGTGGTCGGCCGGAAGGCGGCCGTGCTTCTCGCGGACGCCGCTCCGTCCGACGTGCCGAACTCGCTGAACGGCCTGCGGAGGTGGAGCGGCACGGCCACGCTGCTGCACCGGGACGGTTACCACCTCACCGTCGGGCTGCTGGCCCATCACCGGCAGACCGACGGGGAGGACTGGCTGCTGGTGTCACCGGTGACACGGCCCGCACCGACGCCCGACGACGATACGTTCGTGCGGCGTAGTTTCGCCCAGGCTCCCTACGCGATGGCTCTGTACGACACCGGACTGCGGTTGCGCTGGGCGAACGCGGACATGGAACGTGTGATGGGCCTGCCCGAGCAGGAGATGCGAGGCCTGCGAGTGACGGAGATCGTCCTCGACCCGGAGAGCGAACGGACCGAGGAGGGCATGCGGACCGCGCTGGAGACCGGCCGTCTCCAGGAGCTCGGAGCCGCACTGCACCTCGCCGGCCACGAGCGGGAGAGCGTGTGGTCGGTGTCCCTCGTCCCCGTGCGGGGCTCCGATGGGAGTTTCGAAGGTGTCCTGCTGTCGGCACACGACGTGACGGAGCAGCACCTCGCACGGCAGCGACTGGTCCTGGTCAACGACGCCAGCCTGCTGATCGGCAGCACCCTGGACCTGACCCGTACCGCTCAGGAACTCGCCGACGTGGCCGTCCCGCGGTTCGCGGACTTCGTCACCGTCGATCTCCTGCCGGCGATCGAGGGGGGTGAGGATCCGCCACAGGGTTCTCCGCGCGGTCCGGTGAGGTTGCGCCGGGTCGCCTGCCAGTCGGTTCTGGAGCGCTGCCCCGAAGCCGTGGTGCCGTGCGGCACGGTCGCGGCCTACCCCGAGGGTTCCACCGCGGCGGAGTGCCTGGCCGCGGGGCGGCCCCTCATCGAGCACATCACGCCCGCCGCCCTGGAGGATCTTGACCGGACGGGCCCGGATCGGGCCGAACGCATGCGGCGGTTCGGGTTCCACTCGGTGCTGGCGGTACCCATGCGTGCGCGTGGCCTCATCCTGGGGGTGGCCACGTTCTCCCGCCACCGCCGGCCCAAGCGCTTCGAGCAGGACGACCTGCTGCTGGGCCAGGAGATCACCGCTCGCGCAGCCGTGTGTATCGACAACGCCCGGCGGTACACCCGCGAGCGCGACACCTCCCTCGCCTTGCAGAGCAGCCTGCTGCCGCAGGGTCTCCCCGAGCAGGCGGCTCTCGACGTCGCATCCCGTTATCTGCCCGCCAGCGCCCGGGCCGGTGTCGGCGGCGACTGGTTCGATGTCATTCCGCTCTCTGGTGCCCGGGTCGCCCTGGTCGTCGGGGACGTCGTGGGTCACGGCATCCAGGCCTCGGCGACCATGGGGCGACTGCGCACCGCCGTACGCACGCTGGCCGATGTCGACCTTCCCCCCGACGAGTTGCTGACCCACCTCGACGACCTGGTCAACCATGTTGCCGGCGGCGGCGACACCACGGCCACGCTCGACGGCGACATCGGCGCCACCTGTCTGTACGCCGTGTACGACCCGGTCTCCCGCCACTGCGCTCTGGCCCGCGCGGGCCACCCCGTGCCGGCCCTGGTGGCACCTGACGGCACCGTCGAGTTCCTCGATGTTCCGGCAGGCCCTCCCCTCGGCGTGGGCGGCCTGCCCTTCGAGTCGACCGAGCTGGAGCTGGCCGAGGGCAGCCTGCTCGTCCTCTACACGGACGGGCTCGTCGAGGGCCGTGGCCGTGAGGTCGACGAAGGGGTCACCGCCATGCGCGAGGTGCTGCGCCGACCGGCCCAGGATCTGGAGGCCGTCTGCGATGCCCTGCTGCGCACCCTGCTCGTGGATCGCGCGTCCGATGATGTGGCGCTCCTCGTGGCCCGCACCCGAGCCCTCGACGCCTCCCACGTGGCGACCTGGCAGGTGACGCAAGACCCCGCCGCGGTCGCCGAGACGCGCAAGGCCGCTTGCCGGCAACTGTCCGACTGGGGCTTGGACGACGCCGTGTTCGTCACCGAGTTGGTCGTCAGCGAACTGGTCACCAACGCCATCCGGTACGGCCGGCCTCCCATCGAGCTCAGACTGATCTACGACCGCACCCTCATCTGCGAGGTTTCGGACGGCAGCGGTACCGCTCCCCACCTGCGCCGGGCCCGTACCTTCGACGAAGGTGGACGCGGGTTGCTTCTTGTCGCTCAGCTCACCCAGGGCTGGGGCACCCGTCAGATCACCAACGGAAAGACCATTTGGGCTGAGCAGTCGCTTCCCGGCGACGGAGGTGCCTAGCGGGCCGAGACCCGTGCGGCCGTAGTGCCGGCCTGGCGGCGCGGCAGCACATGCGCCGCGTTGACCAGAGATAACACCGAGGCTCGGCGACGGCCGAGCAGCGCTGACGGCGGTCCCGCCAACTGCTTCGACCCGGCTGCACAGGTCCAGGGGCCTGACCGGCCGGGAGATCGACGGCAACCTTTTCGCCGTCCGCGGCCACTGAGCAGTGCGACACCGACACGCTCTTCCGAACGGATGAACATGCAAGAGACACGCCAGGCCGCGAGGCGGCGCAGGCACAGACGCCGGCTGATGGTGGGCACCGCCGCGGGGCTGGTCGTCACAGGTCTTCTCGTCGGCCTGGTCATGACGATCCAACCCGACCGGAAGGAGCGTGCCGGGCGGGCCCCGGCCACGGCCGTCGCCACCTCCCAGGGGGCTCTCCCGCAGGCGTCGCCTGCGCGGAAGTCCGCCACACCTTCCCCGTCCGCCACCTCCACGACCCCGTCGGCCGGCGCTGCGAGCCCGAAGGCATCCCCAACCCCGCCCGTGGCACCTTCGTCGGCCCCCGCACGGAAGGCTCCCGCCACGTCGTCCCTGGCCGGACGCATCCGGCCCAAGGTCACTTATCAGGGAGTCGCCACCGTCTACGAGGCCGGAGTCGGGGACGGCGCCTGCTCGTACGGCCCGAGCGACGACATGATGATCGCGGCCATGAACACCACCGACTACGAGACCTCCAAGGCCTGCGGGGCATACCTGCTCGTCCGCGCGGCGAACGGCGCCTCCGTCACGGTCCGTGTCACCAACGAATGCCCCCTGCCCTGCGCGCCGGGGCAACTCGACCTCAGTGAACAGGCCTTCGCCGAACTGGCCCCCACCTCGACCGGCCGGATCGCGATCACCTGGAGCCTGCTGAGCCCCGGCACGCCGGGCACGCTCTCGATCCGCTACAAGACCGGATCCAGCCCGCACTGGTGCGCCATCCAGGCGATCGGCCACCGCAACCCGCTCGCACGGCTGGAGGTCCGCGCCGACGGCGGCTGGCGCCCACTGGCCCGCACCGAATACAACTACTTCCTGTCCTCCGACGGCAGCGGATGCGGCGGCGCGATCAGGCTCACCGACATCTACGGAGAACGACTGACCGTCAACGGGATCGCGCTGCGGCCGGAAACGGTGCAGCCGACACGGGTCCAGTTCGCACGGCACTGACCCCGCCGCCACCAGTGGCGGCCTCCGGGGCCCGCCGCTGGGCGTGGAGAACTCAGGCGGACCCGGAGGGCGGCCCTGTGTCACACCGTGGTGCAGGCAGTGCCGTTCAGGCTGAAGTCGGAGGGCTTGCCCACGGTGCCGCCGGAGGTGCCCTGGAACCCGAAGCTCGCCCGGCCGCCGGCCGCCACCTCTGCGTTGTGGGCCACGTTGCTCGCCGTGACAGCTCCTGACGACCCGGACAGGTTCGCGTTCCAGGCGTTGGTTATCCGCTGCCCGGAGGGGAGGGTGAACGCGAGCGTCCAGCCGCTGACGGGGGAGGAGCCGGTGTTGGTGAGGGTGACGTCGGCGGTGAAGCCGCCCTGCCAGACGTTCGTCGCGTACGTCACCGTGCAGGCCGTGGAGCCTCCGGGGCCGCCCGGTTCACCGGAGGAGCCCGTGTCGACGGTGGAGGAGAACGAGTTCACGGCGAGGCCCGTGCCGTTCTGCCAGGGCTCGAAGCCCGCCTGAACACTCGTCAGGTACCAGCTGTTCCGCGCGAGTCCACGGGAGACGGCCTCCCGGGCGAAGTCCATGACGTCGAAGCTCCAGCTGCTGATCGCCGACGGTGCGACGAACGACAGCACGTCGTTCGAGCCGTTACTGCCGGACCACACCTGCCATGCGCGCCCGGCCACCGTGGCGGTGCCGGCCTGGGAGCCGATGGGCTGGATGGACCCGACCTTGTTGAACCAGATCATGATCTCCGTCCGGTTCACGCCGTCGGTGCGGGGCGTGGGGTCGAGCCAGATGTCGTAAGAGGCGTTGTACGCCCCGCCGTTCACGTAGGTGTAGGAGACGCTCGTGGGCGCGGTGGAGATGGTGCTGAGCTGAGCGGGAAGCGTGGTGCCGGGCGAGCAGTTGGTGTAGTGACAGCCGTTGTAGACGGACGGGTAGGACTTCGGAGCGCCGTTCGTGGGGACGGACCCGTCGGCCTGGGTGATCCTGAACCCCGAGTCGGTGACGGCGATGCACTGGGTGTCGTTGGTGCCCCAGCGGTTGTTCTGGACCACATAGCGGCCCTGGATGGTCGAGGTCCCGAAGGGTTGGCAGAGCGTGGTGTCGGCCTGTGCCACTGATGCTGTGGTCAGTAGCGCGGCGAGCGAGACGAGCGAGGTGAGCAGCGCGCCGAGCAGGCCACGCGCGCTGGGGGCATGGTGCGGTGAAGGACGCATGCGGATCCTCTTCGCAGGAGTGGGGGAGGGAACGGCAGTGCTACCGCAGCCTGGCAAATGGGAGCGCTCCCAATTCCGGGTTCGGCAGGGACTGTAGGGATGAAACAGGTACCTGACAAGAGGGGCGACGTGAACCTGTCCCCCGATGTCCGGGGACGCGGGTCGGACAAGGGCGCCGAGACGCAGCGCTCCGGCTTCGGGAGTGCCCCCCCGGTGGGTCAGCCGACGAGGGTCAGGTCGACTCGCGTACTACCAGCTCCGTACGGAGGATGACGTGGCGCCATGCCACGGCGCCCTCCTCGATCTCCTCCAGGAGCAGTCGGACCATGGCCCGCCCGATCTCCTCGATCGGCTGCCGCACCGTCGTCAGCCGTGGTTCGGTCCGCTGGGCCAGCGGAAAGTCGTCGAAGCCGATCACGGCGACATCCTCGGGCACCCGGCGCCCGGCCGCGCGCAGTGCCTCGAGTGCCCCCGCTGCCGTGGTGTCCGACGCGGCGAGGACGCCGTCGATGCCGGGATGCCGTTCGATGAGTTCGGCCATGGCTCGGCGCCCGCTCTCCGCGGTGAAGTCGCTTTCCGCGACACGGGTCTGCCCGCCCTCCAGGCCCGCCAGCGTCAGGGCGTCTTCGTAGCCGCGCAGCCGGCACTGAGAGGCGTACAGGTCGAGCGGCCCGGTGATGGTCGCTATGACTCTGCGGCCCTGTTTCACCAGGTGGGAGACGGCGCTGCGGGCTCCGCCGACGTTGTCCGCGTCGACGTAGCTGACGTATTCCTCCCCCGAGCGGCGCCCCAGCAGCACGGTCGGCAACCGGGCTTCGGCGAGCATGTCCGGCAGCGGGTCCCCGGCGCGCAGGGACATCAGCAGGACTCCGTCGACCCGGCCGCCGCGCGCGTACTCGAGGAAGCGCTGCCGCTCGGCGTCCGAGCGGACCAGGGTCAGCAGCAGTTGGAGCCCGGTGTCTGTCAGCGCGTCTCCGAGGGAGCGGACGATCTCGGAGAAGAAGGGCTCAGCGAACCGCCTCCAGTCCGGCTCCGTCATGACCAGGGCGACGGCGTCGGCTCGCCGCCCGGCCAGGGAACGGGCTGCGAGATTGGGCACGTACCCCAGTTCCTCGATGGCCCGCAGTACGGCCCGACGCGTCGACTCCTTCACGCCCGCCGCGTTGTTGATGACGCGGGAGACGGTGCCTCGTCCCACCCGCGCGTGGGCGGCCACCTCCTCCAGCGTCGGTGTCCCCGGGCGTCGCCTGCCCATGACCACCTCCCCCACCAGATCGCCGATCTTACCGGCGGGAGGCAAGCGAGCACACGGCTTCATCCGCGCCAAAAGATCAGGTGATCGTCCTGCGCCCAAGGGGCTGGGAGCGCTCCCGTTCTCGTAGGAGGTACGGGCGTCTCCGGCTGGTCACCGCAGGCGGAACTCGCTGCCCACGGCTCCGGTTCCACGTGATGGAGGAGGCCGAGGATCCGGGGCCGCCCGAGAGGAGCGGCCCCCCGTTCCGAGGGGTGCAGGCGTAGATGCAGGATGCGGGGGTACTAGCGCGGCGGCGTCGACTGCGCACAGTCGGCAGCGACGGTTGGCTTCGGTGGGAGGGGTATGCGATGGCGCTCATGAGCATGGCGGCAACGGAAACGCAGGCGCGCGAGTTGCCGGAGGTCGCCGATCCCTCTCGCGTCGCGCCGAAGGATGCCCGCGAACTGTCCAAGCTGTTCTTCGACCGGCTTGCGGTGCTGGAGGAGGGCACACCCGAGTACCAGTACGCGCGGAACACACTGATCGAGATGAACATGTCCCTGGTCCGCTTCGCGGCCGGCCGGTTCCGCAGCCGGGGGCCGGAGGAGATGGAGGACATCGTTCAGGTCGGCATGATCGGCCTGATCAAGGCGATAGACCGGTTCGACCTCACCAGGGAGGCGGAGTTCACCTCCTTCGCCGTCCCTTACATCGTGGGTGAGATCAAGCGGTTCTTCCGGGACACCACCTGGGCCGTGCACGTGCCCCGCCGACTGCAGGAGGCCCGCGTCCACCTCGCTCGCGCCACGGAGGAACTGCGCGGCCGGCTGGGTCGCACCCCGACAGTGAAGGAACTGTCGGAGCTGATGAGCCTTCCCGAGGAAGAGGTGCGCGAGGCGCGCCTCGCCGCGAACGGCTACAACTCCTCTTCTCTGGACGCGACCATCAGTGGCAGCGAGGACGGCGAAGCGGCGCTGCAGGACTTCATCGGCGCCGACGACCGGTCGCTGGAGCTGGTGGAGGACTTCCACACCCTCGCCCCGCTGATCGCAGAACTCGGCGAGCGGGACCGGCAGATTATCCACATGCGGTTCGTCGAGGAACTCACCCAGGCCCAGATCGGCGAACGTCTGGGCGTCTCACAGATGCATGTCTCCCGACTGCTGTCGCGCACCCTGGCCCGGTTGCGGGAAGGCATGCTCACGCCTCAGTGAGCAGGCGTCCCGAGCGTGGCGGGCAGGCCGGATGCCGCTTCTTTCTCATTGCCCATGCCGCGGTCGTCCTGCGTGCCCTGTGCCCCCTGTCGGCCCGGTGCCGCTCGCCCTGGTCGCGCGCACGTACTCGGTCGCCCGCGTGGGCCCGCTCGGGAAGAGCTGTGCAAGGAGCTGCCGGGCCGTCAGTTGGCTCGGTCGGGCCAGCCCGGCGGGAGGTCGCCGGGGGCCGTGGAGATGACGGTGTCGTCGTCGGCGCCGACGAACTCGAAAAGGGTGATCCTCGCGAATTCCGGGACCACGCAGACCGGGTAGGTCGGGCCCTCGTCGCGATACCTGCGCATCTCGTCGAGGTGGTCGTTCTGATACAGGACAGTGCGCTCGCCGTGCTCCTCGACCCAGTGCGGGAAGAAGATCACGCCGTGCAGGCGGCGCTTGCCGGGCATGACGTTGACGCAGACCGACGTACCGGTGGGCTCGTTCCACGAGACCTTGTAGTGGTCGTCGTCCAGTTGGACCAGGTCGACCCCCTGGTCCTTGACCCAGCGGCCGCCCACCATGCCGGAGTGGATCCGGTAGTCGATGGCGGCCGGGTTCTTCACGTACATCTCGTACTGCCAGCCGTTGGCATAGGTGTAGATGAAGCGGTGGCCGACGATCCCGGAGAGGTCCTGTGGGGGCACGGGGTTCCGGACGGTGGTCTCGTGGGCTCCGTTGCTGATCACGTCGTTCTTCCTTCGCGCTTGCCGCGGTGGGGTGGCCTGCATACATGCGTGGGGAGAGGATCTGCCGGGCCTCCGCGAGGCGCGGATCGAGTTCCTGAGAGTCCTTCCCGGCGCCGGCGCCCTCGCCCTCGCCCTCGCCCTGGGCGAGGTTGCCACGTCTACGGGTAGCCACCTCGACAGTCAGTAACCTGGTGCGCGCCATGAGCGCATCGGGCCTCGAGTGCAGGCCGTCGTCGACCGGCCCGGGTGCGGTGAATCTCGTGGCCTGCCCTCGTGTCCTCGATCTGCTCAGCCGGTACGACCGGGTGAGCACGGAAGCACTGAGGCGTGCCCTGGCTACCCTCGCGCCGGGCAGCCGACAGGCCATCGATGAGGCGCTGCAGGCGCTCACCGATCTGATCGGCGCCCTGGAGGGGCAGCGCGACTGCCCCCGGGCCATGGACGCCGGGACATGCGAGGTGGGCGCGGGTGGCAGGGGTAATACGCGGCGGCCCGGGCCTGGCGAGTGAGGCGTGAGGCCGGCAGGTCGGGGTATTCGTTTGCAGCTGGACGGGAGGGGCCGCGACGCCTGGGGAGGTCGAAGTGGCCCTTCCCCTTGCCTTGGCCACCGTCACCCTGCTGTGGCCCCTGATGACCGTCCGAAAACCGCCGGACCGCCCACGGCGCGCTGACGGACCGAAGCAGCGTACGGGCGCAGGTCGCAGTCGTGTGGTCGGCGGTCAGGGGAGACCGGCTCTTGCCGGCAGGTGAAGGTGGTAGTGCCGATTCTCGACCCGCCCGCCAAGAACGGAGCCCCCGGCATCGGGAAACCGGCGCGAGCCGGAAACGAGAATCCGCTGCCTCCGTGAGGAGGAACCCACCGCAGTGCGTGGAGGTGGGCGGTCCCTCAGGGGCAGCCGTTCAGGCGATGGACGCCGAAATGACGGCGGAGACAGCGAGGTTGCAGGACGCCGTCACCCAGACCGCGGGATGAGGCTCTGCCTCGACCAGCGTCGCGCCCAGGCGCCCCGGCGTGATCAGGTCCACCACCAGGAACGCCAAGGCCATCATCACCAGCCCCAGCAGCCCGAAAACAGCAGTTGAGACCAGTCCCTTGCCGAAGTCCTCGTATGTCGTCCAGATGGACGTGAACACGATGCCACCGATACCGAGCAGTGCGGAGCTGAGTACCGCGGCGGCGTTGCGATTGCGCTGCTCCCAGATCTGTCGGCCGAGCTTTCCGGGCGTCAGCACGTCGACCAGGACGATGCCGAGGACCAACAGGACCAGTCCCAGGCCGCCGTATGCGGTGGCCCGCCCGAGTCCGTTGACGATGTCGCTCATAGGGTTGCCGACTCCGAAGTCGTAGGGATCGTGAGTGATCGCGGTCAAGGAGAGGCAAAATGTAGCGCACACGTTCCGGCCGCTGATCGTCGCCCGGGCCTCTGTGAGGATCACCGGCGGGAGGACGCACCCTGGTTGCTGCCGGGCCCGCCTGAAATCCCGCGACCTTGCCGGCCAGGCCAGGGCTCCCAGCAGCTCAGCCCTGTTTCCTCTCGGCCGCGCGGTGACGAGCACCCAGCACCAGTCAGGGAGGACCGTGCCCGGGGCCAGCGGGCCCCTGGAGGTTCGGGGAGCGCATCGCACCCGCCGTCTTGAGCTGGTCGGCGTGCAGGAGCTGAGGTAAGAGCGGACTCCCGTCGGCAGGTCCGGGACGGAGTCCGCTCGGCCGCGCTGATGGGGATCAGGCCGTGTGAAGGGTCAGCCCGTACCGGTTGAGGATCTCGTTGACGGGCTGGTGCCAGGTCTGGCCGCCGCCGGTGCAGTTGCCCCAGCCGCCGGAGGTGACGCCTTGGGCCTGGTCGCCGCTGATGAAGGAGCCTCCGGAGTCGCCGGGTTCGGCGCAGACGCTCGTCTTCGTCATCTGGTGGACGGCGCCCTGGCTGTAGTTCACCGTCTCGTTCTTCGCCAGCACGGTGCCGCAGTGCCAGTGAGTGGTGGAGCCGGAACGGCAGACGGAGGCTCCCACCGGGGCTTCGGAGGAGCCGCGGACGAGCTGGTCGGGAACCGTGCCCCAGCCGAGCACCACCGGTACGGTCCACCAGCCGCTGCCCACGTTCACCCAGGCGTAGTCGTTGCCAGGGAACGAGGACCCCTGGAAGTTGCCGAGGTACGACCGGTCCCAGCCGTACACCGAGGCACTCGGCGAGCCGCAGTGCCCGGCGGTGACGAAGCCGCCGTGCACCGAGAAGCCGATGGAGCAGCGGACGTTGCCGGTGTAGCAGGGGTCGCCCCCCACGGTGCCGGCGGCGAAAAGCCGTGGTGCGGCGGGGCCTGCCGCACCGTCACGGGGCCCGCTCGGCGGGTTTGGGCGAGGAAGGCCCGGACATCGTTGTCGTGGCGGTGCGCGGCGACGATGTTCACGATGACCTATGCCAATCCTTGCCCGTGTGCGGTGGGGGCGAGCGGCGTCGGCGTAACCCCAAGCCGATGACCTACCATTAATCATCCATGGAAGATAGTTCTTTGGAAGATGAGTGATGGCTGACCTGAAACAGCTGTACCGGGAGCTGGTCTCGCTGGAGATCGAGCTGTGGAATGGCATCGAGGGGAGGTTGCGGGCGGAGCATGACCTGCCGTTGACCTCGTTCGAGGTGCTGCATCTGCTGCTGCGTCGGCCCGGGCGGCGGATCCAGGACATCGCGGAGGAGTTCTCGATCACCGTGGGCGGCACGAGCAAGGTGGTCGATCGGCTGGAGTCGGCGGGGCTGTGTGAGCGGCGGGCCAATCCGAACGACCGCCGGTCCTCGGTCGTCGAGTTGACGGCTGAGGGGCGGAAGCGGGTGGACGGGGCGCTGAAGGTCTTCGAGGACGAGCTGGAACTGCGGATCGGGTCGGTGATTCCTGAGAAGTCGGTGCGCGAGGTGACTGCGGTCCTCAGCACACTGCGGGCAGCCGGACGGGCCCTGGACGCGGAGCGGAAAGCCGCCGGGCAGACGCCGGTGCCGAGCATGCGGGCGCCGAAGGAGCCCGGCCGGCCAACGTCGTGAGCCGCGACGGCCTGCGCAGTGCCCGTGGGCTGAGGGAGCGGGGCCGGGGCCGGACGAGTGCGCTCGCGCGGCCCCGCCCCCTCAGCCCGCAGGTCAGTCGGCGATGCCGTCGAAGGCGATGACTGTGTCGATGTGGCCCCGGACGAGGAGGTTGCCGGGGCCGCCGTTGCGTGCGGCGTACTCCTCGGTGCGGCCGGCGCCCATGTAGCGGGCGCCGAGGCGTCCGCCCCAACGCAGCCTGTCGTCGGCGTCCTCGGAGATCTCGGCGCGTCCGTGGAGCAGGACGAACGCGTACGGGGGCCGGTCCTCGTCCACGCAGAGGGCGAACCGTCCGTCGCGCGCGAGGTTGCGGCCCTTGGCCCCGCCCGTCTCGGTGGTGAGCACGATGTCGTCGCCGTCCAGGAGGAACCAGACCGGTGTCACGTGGGGGCTGCCGTCGGCGCGGACGGTCGACAGCTTGCCGGTGCGGGTGCCCTGTGTGACGAACGCCCGCCACTGCTCGTCGGTCATCTTCCGCATGCGGGTGCCTTTCGCGTTCGTACGGATCGACTCGTGGGTGTCCGAGGGTGGTCGCCCTCGGACACCCGGAGGTTCAGCCCCAGAAGGCGTCTTCGGCGGCCGGGTCGCCGGAGAAGAGCCACATCTCGGCGATCTTGCCGTTCTCGATGCGCAGGACGTCGACGCCGTCCATGCTCATCGACGCGCCGTCGTGGCGGCCGGTGAAGTGGATGGTGGCGGCGACCAGGTCGCCGTTTCCCATGAGGGCATGGATCTCGTCGATGGCGAAGGTGCCCCGGCTGGTCTCCATCATGCTGCCGAGCATCTGGAAGACGGCGTCCTGGCCCTTGTGCTCGCCGGAGAACCGGTTGGCGCCGGGCTGGTGCCAGACGATGTCGGTGTCGAGGAGTTCGCCGAGAGCAGCCATGTCTCCGGTCTGCACGGCCTGGAAGTAGGTGCGGGCGATGTCGATGTTCGCTCTGGTCATGTTGCTTGCTCCTTGTGGTTCTTGGGTTGGGGGAGCGGTGGCTATCGGGCGAAGTCGAGTCGGTCGGCGAGGCCGGCGTCGGTGAAAGCCGCCTCGATCTCGTCTCGGCCTTCCTTGAAGTGGGCCCAGCTGTCGAAGTGGGCGGGGACGACCCGGCGGGCGCCGAGCATCTGCGCGGCCTGGGCGCCCTGGGCGCTGTCGAGGGTGAGCAGGGCGCCTTCGAAGGCGAAGGCCATACGGGCGCCGCCGAGGAAGAGAATCGCGGTGTCGACGGGAGCGAACCTCTCGGCGATCTCCTCGACATGCTCCAGGGCGGCGTTGTCGCCGCTGACGTAGACCGAGGGCAGGTCGTCGGAGGTGAGCATGAAGCCGACGACGTCGCCGGTGACCGGTTCACAGCCGACGGGGCCATGCCGGGCGGGCACGCCTGTGACGGTCACGGTGCCGCCGTCGGGCCGCTTGAGCTCGGCGGTCTCCCAGAAGGCCAGCCCCTGTGCGTTGCCGCCCAGACGACCGGCACCGCTGAGCGTGGTGAACACGACCGGAACCTCGGGCAAGAAGGCGCGGCCGGCGTTGTCCAGGTTGTCGTCATGCGTGTCGTGGGAGAGCAGGACGGCGTCGATGCCGCCCAGGTCGGCGGCGATCACAGGCGACGGGTCGGTCTTGACGAGCCTGTGGTCGCCGGGGAGGGGCATGGGGTACTCGCCGGGCGGGTCGAACGTGGGGTCGGTGACGAACCTGAGCCCGCCGTACTCGAACACGGTGGTCGGGCCGCCGTAGACACGGACGGGGATCTTTTCGCTGGTGGCGCTGGGGCCGGACATCGGTAAACCTCCAGGCGGTGAACAGTGGGGACGCGGCCCTGCGGGAGCGGTCAGGCGGCGGGTACGGAGAAGACGCCGAAGTGGTTGCCGGTGGTGTCCCCCCCGGCATCCAGCAAACCATTTACATTCCATGGAAGCAACTTCCGTGAATTATTGTTCCATGGATGTGGGTTCGGTCGTCGTCAGCCGGTCGGCGCGGACGGCACAGGAATCCAGCCTCTCGGACGCGCACGGCCGGGTCAGCAGGAAGGAAGTACGCCATGGAACCGGTCGAGATCGAGACGAAGACACCGATCCAGAAGTCGAGGGCCCCGTCGAACGACCACGTCACAACCCCTGCCCGGCAAGTCCGTGACCGCTCTGACCCGAAACGCCGACGCCGTCGTGGACGGCGCGCAGCGCGTTGTAGCCGGCGGCTACGGCTCCACGGCGGAACCGACTGAGGTATACCGCGGCGCTGAAGGGTGTTCGTGCACCTGCCGGTGGTCTCCGAAGAGGACCGCCAGACCTACGCGCGCAACATCGTCGCCGCTGTCCGCGCCGCCCGCCCGGCCTCGATCCGAACCGACTTCCCGGCTTCCTGAACGTCGCACCTGGGCATCGCCGACGCCCATGGTGTGGCCCTGGTCGGTGCAGAGTGGACGGTCCACTTCATCTTCCTCGTCAAGTTCAGCGTGTTGAAGCCGGGCGAGACTCGGCGTGGGCATTGCTTCTGCCACTTCGTTAGGCCACGCCCATGCCTTGGCCGGCCCGCGAAGTGCGCCTTGTCATCCGGATCGCACCCGGAGCCGAGTTGTCGCCGCGCCGGGCGGGGCCCCGGCGGCGGAACGACCGGTGTCAGGACAGCAGCATTCGTGTCCAGGCCACGGCCATGAACGCGCAGGCGATCGAGAACAGGCTCTGCACGCCGCCGCTGACCGGCATTCTCAGGCGGAAGTGCACGACGGCACCGGTCACCGCCACGGCCGGAAGACCCCAGACGACGAGCCACATCAGGACGGGAACGTCACGGGAGCCCGCGGTTGTGGAGGAGTGCGGCGAGGGCGCAGTGCCCATGCCGACCGCGAAGTGCAGCACTGCGGCGACCACGATGATGACCGCGTCCGCGACCAGGAACAGCAGGGCGAGCGCGATGTCGATCAGCCGAGATGGACGTTCGCGGCTCTGGGAAGGCGCCGGGGTGTCCTGGTCGTCCTCGGGCCGTGAGGTCATGACCAGACTGCATCACGGAATGACGTCTTCAGCCCCCGTCCGGGACCGTATAGGGACCCGACTGTGACCAGCCGTCACCACACCAGGGCCACGGTGGCGCCCAGGGTGACCAGGTGGTTGGGATGTGGCTTCCTGCGGCCCGGCGCCGGCCCCGGCGCCACAAGAGCCTGCTGGTGTCACCCGGCCGTGCCGCTCAGGTCCATCGCAGTGCTGGCCGACTCGTGGCGGGTCAGGTACGGCCGCCCAGCGGGCCCGGAAACCCATGTGCCTTCGGGGTTGGGCGCTCTGCACGGACCGGCGGGGGAGGGGCGCTGGTGTCCAGGAACAACGTGGCTCCAGGCGAAGGTAGTTCAGAACGCGGGGAGGGGGCTCATCGTCGTCACGCCGATGAGGTCTACCGGTTTGCCATGGGCCGGGTCGCTCCGACTTCAACATCAGGCACTCAGGGCTGGGACCGCTGTGTCGACGTAACCCTTGATGGCGTCGCTGATGAAGTCGTGGCTGCTGTCAGGATCGAGGGCCTGGGCCTGGAGGTGCTCGTACATGGCGGTGTACCGCTGCACGTCGGAGGCTTTCTCCAGGTAGAGGTCGCTGGTGAAGCGTTCGAGGTAGACCGTCGCTGTCTCGGGGCTGTCGGCGAACTTCAGGATGGAGAACTGTCCTGACAGGCCTGAGTGGGCGCCTGCCGTGTAAGGGAGAACCTGGACCGTGATGTGCGGCTCGGCCTCCAGTGCGTTCAGGTGCTCCAGTTGTTCATGCATGACGCTCGGGCCGCCGCCGACGCGCCTGAGTGCGGATTCGTCCAGGACGAGCCACAGGCGCAGCGGGCAGGACAGGTCGTAGATGCGGTGCTGGCGACGCATCTGCACCTTGAGGCGGGTGGCGCCTCTCCGGCCGTCGGCGGAGGGACCGTTTGCCGGATGACGGCCTGGGCGTAGGCAGGGGTCTGCAACAGGCCGGGGATCGCTGTGGGCTCGTAGGTGTGGAGGGAGGCGACGTCCGTCTCCAGGCCGATATAGACGCTGTTGGAGAGGTCGCCATAGGGGTGCCACCAGCCCCGCTGGCCGGATTCCCGGGCCATCTTCATCATTGAGCAGTGTGCATCGTGACGTTGCAGGTCACGGGTCTGGTATGCGCGGGGTTCGCGATGCTCGGGCTGGTCGCGGGCCGATGGCCATGGTGTAG
>NZ_JBVIPD010000002.1:509221-572064 GCF_055578235.1 Streptomyces sp. NPDC033136 | reverse complement strand
CGAGTACGGACTTGGACGTGCCACTTGCTTCTTCCCTCGATTCATTACAGGACAACCCTATTGGGTCCCTGTCCGGGATCTTCGGGGCCCCTCACGGATCCAACAGCCCGCTGTCGATGGGAACCGGCACGTCAGCGCGTCCTGGTGGACCGACCTTGGTATGCATGATGGCATCGGCTGGTTGCCTGATGAGGAAGAACCAGGTGGCCTGCGCAGCAGTTCCCGTGGACCGGTAGATACAGGCATCGTCCGAGCCCTGTCGGAGGAGGCGCCATGGCCCGACTCATTGAGGAGGCGATGCGGGGCAATGCTCAGCAGCTGCGGCGCGAGGCCCACGGCTCACCCGTGCGTTGTCTGACGAACGCCCCGCCCGTCCGAGTCGGGGGCCGGCGTTGGTCGGCCTGGTTCATGCTGGACCTGGCTGCTGCGGCCCTCGGGGCATCGCGCTTTCGCATGGCCTCTCGTCGTCTGGCCTGTCGTGGCCGGTATCGCCGCGAACTCGTTCCCTCTGCCGCCCGAGTCCAAGTCCAAACTCCCCGGCCCTCGGCTTCGGTGACGTGAAGAGCCGCTGGCCGACGCCCGTTTCGAAGGCGGTCCGATGACGCTCCCCGAGCTGTACATGGCATTGCTCATCGGCGGCGCCATTCTGCTCGCCAGCATCGCCGCGGCCCGCGCCGCCCACCGTGCCGGCCTGCCGAGCCTGCTGCTGTTCCTGGTGGTCGGCATGGTCATCGGAGAGGACGTCCTCGGCTTGGAGTTCGACAACGCGCAGCTGGCACAGGCGGTGGGTACTGCGGCGCTGGCGGTCATTCTGGTCGAGGGCGGCCTGACCAGCCAGTGGAGCGATGTCAGGCGGCTGCTGGCCCCCGCCGGGGTCCTGGCCACGGCTGGTGTCGGCATCTCGGTTGCGGTCACTGCGGCCGGCGCGCACTGGTTGCTGGGCATGGACTGGCACCTGGCCTTGCTGCTGGGGGCGATCGTGTCGTCCACCGACGCCGCGGCAGTCTTCGCCGTATTGCGATCGCTGCCGCTACCGCAGAAGGTCACCGGCCTGCTGGAGGCTGAGTCCGGCTTCAACGACGCGCCGACCATCATCTTGGTGCTGGTGTTCTCCACCGCTGCCGCCGACCTGCCCGGCCCGGCGCATGTTGCGGGCAACGTCGCGTACCAACTGGTGGTGGGCGTACTGCTCGGCTTGACCATCGGGCGTCTGGGCGCCGCCGCGCTGCGGCACATCGCCCTGCCTGCGACCGGCCTGTATCCCCTGGCCACGCTGGCCTTCGGCATCATCGCCTTCGCGGCGGCGGGTGCGGCCAACGCCAGTGGCATCATCGCCGCGTATCTGTCCGGGCTGGTGCTGGGCAATTCCAAGCTGCCGCACCGCGCCGCCACCCGCTCCTTCGCCGAGGGCGCCGGCTGGCTCGCCCAGATCGGCCTCTTCGTCATGCTGGGACTGCTGGTCACACCCAGGGAGCTGCCCGGGGCGGTGGCGCCGGCTCTCGTTGTCGGACTGGTACTGCTGCTGGCCGCCCGCCCCTCCTCGGTCGTCGCCTGCCTGCTGCTTTTCCGGGGCATCTCATGGCGTGAGCAGGTGTTCGTCTCCTGGGCGGGACTGCGCGGCGCCGTCCCGATCGTGCTGGCCACCTTCCCCATCGTCGCTGGTGTAACGGACGCCGATGACCTTCTGAACATCGTCTTTGTGCTGGTGGTCCTGTTCACCCTGATCCAAGGCCCCACCTTGCCCGCCGCGGCCAGAGCTCTGGGCCTGACGCGTCCGGATGCGCTGCGGGACGTGCAGGTGGAGACCGCGCCGCTGGACGTCCTGGACGCGGACCTGCTGACACTGACCGTGCCCTCGGGTTCGCGCCTGAACGGCGTGGCCGTCTTCGAGCTGCGGCTGCCTCCCCCGACAGTGCTCACCCTGATCGTCCGCGACGGCGCCACCCTCGTCCCCCAGCACGACACGCCGCTGCTCAGCGGCGACGAGCTTCTTCTGATCACTACCCCGGACACCCGTGAGGAGGCTGAACGACGACTGCGGGCGGTGGGTCGGCGCGGCAAACTCGCCCGCTGGTTCGGCGAGAAGGGTGATATCGAGCCCGTTCAGACAGGTCGCCATGGATGAAGCCGACCTGGGTCAGACGGTGAGCACGAGCGCGGCCGAAGTGGCTGACGTCCCTCGCACACAGTAGGCGTCATTCAGCAAGGTCAGCGTCCTTCTTCACAAGGACGCTGCCGCGGTTGCAGCACAGGTCGCGACTGCTCCATGGACCGGGTGTCTCGGTGCCGGTCCAGGCGGGCGATTACCGGGCCTGCGGTAACCCCGTGCAGTACTACTGAGGCCAGCACGGTGAAGGTCACCACTGCCCACCGCTCCCGCTCCGGGAGAGCAAAACTGTTGGCCCAAGGCGTAGGCAAGGTAGTACAACGATCCGATCCCCGGACGCCGTACGCCGCCACGACCCAGCGTTCCCGGGACGCTCATAGTGAAAGGACCGCTAAGCCTCACCGGCCCGGGTCCCGGGGCAAAGTCCCGTGCTCAGGAGGGGGTGGTGGTGAGGATGCGGTTGAGCGCGCTGCCGGGGCGGCTCGTGAGTTCCTCCCAGGATCCCGCTTCCGCGATGCGGCCTTCGTCAAGGACGGCGATGCGGTCGGCACGGCGGATGGTGGCTGGGCGGTGGGCGATGACGATCGTGGTGCGGCCCTCCTCCTGCAGCGCGGTGGCGAGTTGGGCGTCGCCGGCGTTGTCCAGGTGGGCGGTGGACTCGTCGAGGACGAGGACTCTCGGCCGGACCAGCAGCGCGCGGGCCATGGCGATGCGGGCCCGCTGACCGCCGGAGAGCGTGGCGCCGCGCTCGCCGACGAGGGTGTCCATCGGGGCTATCCGGTCGACGCCGCACAACCGGGCCGCTTCGGCCAGCGCCTGGTCGTCCGCCTCGGGTGCGGCGAGCCGCAGGTTCTCGGCGAGGGAGCCGTGGAAGAGGGGCGTGTCCTGTCCCACCAGCACCACCGCACGCCGCAGGTCATCGTCGCTCACCTCCCGCACGTCCACGGGGTCACCGTCGGCGGGCAGCAACTGGACCGCACCGTCGGACGGGTCCCAGAAGCGGGCCAGCAGGTGGGCGCAGGTGGACTTGCCGGCACCGGAGGCGCCGACGAGAGCGAGTGTCCGGCCCGGAGGGACGGTCAGATCGACGCCGTCCAGCACGGGCCGTCCTCCGTAGTCGAACCTCAGCCGGTGCAGCCGGACGCCCAGCGGTCCGGGCGGCAGAGGGCGGGGTTCGGTGGGCGGAGGTGCGAGAGCGGGGGCCTTGACGGCAGCATCGATGCGGGAGGCAGCGGCGCGCAGGGCCACGGCCTGGCTGAGAGCGCGGGCCGACTCCGCGACCGGGCCTAGGACGGAAAGGGCCA
The DNA here is from genome assembly GCF_055578235.1 of Streptomyces sp. NPDC033136. Taxonomy (NCBI): domain Bacteria; kingdom Bacillati; phylum Actinomycetota; class Actinomycetes; order Kitasatosporales; family Streptomycetaceae; genus Streptomyces; species Streptomyces sp. NPDC033136. The sequence continues at coordinate 568,653 of NZ_JBVIPD010000002.1, read as the reverse complement.
GGGCCATCGCAGCCGGAGCCCAGGCGCCGTGCAGCCGTCCGGAGGTCACCGACTGCGCCGCCGCGGCGACCACGCCGAGGACCGCGGCCACGATGAGGAGGTCGCGGACCGCGGCGGCTACGGCCTCCCAGGTGGCCTCGGCGCGTTGGGCGTCACCCACCTGCCGCCCCCGCTCCGCGAGCTTGCGGCGGTGCTCGGTCAGAGCGCCGAAGGCGAGCAGTTCGCGCAGCCCGTCGACGGCCTCCACCGTGTCTGCCGACAGCCCGGCCACGGCCGTCCGGGTGCGGCCGCCGCGTGCCGTGCGCGCGCGGGCGTCCGCGAAGGGCGCCGCGGCGAGCAGGGCCGCGACCGGCAGCACGGCCGTCAGCAGCCACGGCTCCACCGTGGCAAGGACCATGGAACCGCCGGTGAAGACCGTTCCTGCCGCCAGCAGTTGGGCGGTGGTGTGGGCGTAGAAGAACTCCAGGGCCTCCACGTCGGCCATGGCCGTGGCGGCGAGGTCGCCGCTGCGCCGTCCCGCGACCCGGGCGGGCGCGCTGCGGGCGAGTCCGTCGAAGACGCGCACCCGCAGTACGGCCAGCACCCGGTAGGCCAGGTCGTGCGAGAGATCCATCTCCCGCCAAGTCATCAGGGCGCGTACCAGGACCAGGGCGACGAGCGCGGTGACGGTGCCCGCCGAGGGGGCGTGCCCTTCGATGACGGCGGTGCCCACGGTGTGCGCGGCCAGGGTGAGCAGTGCGACGAGGGAGCCCTGCTCGAGGAGCGCGGCGACACAGGTGCGAGCTGTCATGGCGCGGTGTGCGGCGAGGGCGGGGAGGAGGGCGCGCAGTGCGCCTCGCGCCGGTACGTCCGCGGCGGTGGTGGCGGTGTCAGTGGCGGCGGCGGTGGTGGCGGTGCTCATGCGGCGCGTTCTCCTCGGTGGGCGTGGCCGGCCTCGACGAGCCGCGCGTAGACGCCGCCGGCCTCGACCAGGCCGGGGTGGTCACCCACGGCGTCCACTCGTCCTTGGTCGAGGACGACGATGCGGTCGGCGTGCCGGACGGCGGCCAGCCGGTGGGCCACCACCAGGACGGTCCGGCCGCTCGCGGCGTTCATCAGCTCCCGGACGATGTCCGCCTCCCGGCGTTCGTCGACGGCGCTCGTGGCCTCGTCGAGGACGAGGACCGGGGCGTCGGCCAGCAGGGCACGCGCGAGGGCGAGCCTCTGACGCTGGCCGCCGGAAAGGGTGGCGCCGCGCTCGCCGAGGACGGTGCCGTAACCGTCGGGGAGGGCGGCGATCTCGTCATGGACACCGGCGACGCGCGCCGCCCGGGTCAGGTCGTCGTCCGTCGCGTCCGGCCGGGCCAGGCGCAGGTTGTCGGCGATGGTGGCGTGGAAGAGGTACGTCTCCTGCGAGACGACGGCGATGCCCTGCCGCAGCGAGTCGAGCGCGTACTCGATCGTGGGGCGCCCGTCGAGGGTGATCCGGCCCTCCTGCGGGTCGTGGTGGCGCAGGAGCAGGGCCAGCAGTGTGGATTTGCCCGCGCCGGACGGGCCGACGATCGCGGTCGTCCGGCCCGGCTGCGCGGTGAACGAGACGCCGTCCAGGGCCGGGGACGGCGCGCCGTCGTAGGCGAACCGCACGTGCTGGAAGCGCAGTTCGGGCGGCGCTTGCCGGGGCGCGGGGGCCGTTCCAGCGTCGGAGACCGCCGGCTCGGTCGTGCGCAGGGCCGCGAGCCCGTCGGCGGCCGAGACTCCGAGGTATCCGGCGTGCCACTCGCGGGCGAGATCGCGGACGGGGCGGAAGGCTTCGGAGGCCAGCAGCAGCACCAGATACGTGCCGGTCGCCGTGGTGGATCCGGTGACGGCCGACCAGCACGCCAGGAGCGCGGCGGCGGCGGTGCCGCCCTGGATGGCGAGGTCGGTGATGCCGGTGTCGACCAGGGACACCCGCAGTTTCGCGACGGTCGCCCGGTGCAGCGCCGCGGACCGCTCCTCCAGGCGTGCGCGGGTGCGCCCGACCGCGCCGGCGGCGCGCAGGGCGGGCATGCCCTGGAGCGCCTCCAGGTAGTCGGCGCCCAGTCCTTCGTAGGTGTCCCAGTGCTCCTTGCCGCGGGCGGCGAGGAGCCGGTCCCAGGCGCGCGGCCCGGCCAGGGCGAGGAGCAGGGCGGGGACGAGGCCGAGCAGGGCCCACGGTTCGACCACGGCCAGGGCGGCCAGGACGAGGGGCGGCACGGTGAAGGTGATCAGGAGCTGTGGCAGGTAGCGGGAGACGTAGGCGTCGACGCCCTCCACCCCGTCGACGAGGGTGGTGCGGACGGCTCCGGCGCGTGCGGTGGTCAGGTGAGCGGGCCCCAGCCGGCCCAGGTGGGCCAGGAGTTCGTCCCGCAGGGCGACCCTGACCCGGGCTCCGGCACGAGTGGCGGTGCGTCGCTGCCACAGGGTGAGACCGGCGCGGGCGGCGACGACGGCGAGCACGGCGGCCAGCAGCCACGGGAGCCGGCCGGTGTCTCCGCGGGCCAGGCCGGCGAGGGCGAGTGCCAGCAGTGCGGCCTGCGCCAGGTGGGTGAGGGTGACGGCACCCTGCAGGAGGGTGGCCGTGAGCAGGGGGCGCCGGGCGCGCCGGGCGGCGCGGCGCAGCTCGGGGTGGACGATCACGTGGTGTTCTCCTCGTCGGCGTGACGGGTGCCGAGGGCCAGAGCGTGGACGACCCAGTCCCGGTCCGGCGCGGCTCCGAGGGCGGCGCCGAGGTCCGCCTGCTGCCAGGAGCCGACGGGCCGGGCCGCCAGCCCGTGGCGTCGGGCGGTGACCTGGGCCAGGTGGACGGCGAAGCCGGCCCGCAGATGGGCGCGGCGGATGTGCGCGGCGTCGGCGTCCGTGGGGCAGCCGTGGGCGAGCAGGACGGCGCCCGCGTCCGCGATCCACGCCTGGCCCGCGGCCCAGGCGGCGAGCGTCTGACGGGCCTCCCCTGCCGCGCACCGCCGCAGGGTCGTGCCGTCGGGTGCCAGTTCCATGAGGCCGGGTCGGGGCGGGCCGACCGCGGCGCACCAGCGCAACAGGTCGCCGTTGCCGGCCCGTTCGGCGGTGGCCAGGACTGCCCGCAGTGCGTCGTGGGAGGGGGTGCCCGGCAACGGCGGTGGGGTACTGCGGCGGGCCAGTAGTTCGGCCGGGGTGGGCGTACCCCCGGACGGTTCCGGGGCGTGGGGGCTGTCTGCCGGGTGCATCGGGCTCCGCCCGTCGGGCGGCGGGATGCGCACGACGACCAAAGGATTCTCGGTGAGTCCGTCCAGTCGTGCCTCGGGCTCGCCCGCGCCCAGTGCGCGGGCCGCCAGGAACAGCGCCGCGGCGGCGTGCCCGGTGTCCAGCAACAGAAGGGGCCAGGCTCGGTGGCCGTAGTGGGAGGCCGTGCGCCGTGCGGTGACGGAGAGTTCGGCCGTCACGCCTGGCGGCGTGTCGTCGGAAGGCAGACCAACGCGGTGGACGCGGTGGCGCAGCGGGTCGTAGCCGTAGCGGCCGGGCGGCAGGGAGCAGCCGGCGCCCACGACCAGTTCGGCGTCCACCGGGTGCAGCGCACCCGCGGAGGGCGCGGGCCTGAGGCGTCCGGAGGCGTCCGAGGCCGCCAGGGACAGACGCAGCAGGGTCTGCAGATCGAGGTCCGCCGGGCCTGCCTCCGGAATCGGAATCGGCGGCCCCGGCCAAGGCCGGACGGCTGTTCCGGCGGGCGTGTCGGGGCCGGGACGCTCCGGGGAGCGGGCGCGGGCGAGGGCGGCGACGAGTTCCACAGGGCGGCCCTCGCGGAGGTCTTCCACGGCGGCCCTCACATGTGCGGCGGAGGCGCCAGCGTGAAGTCCTCCGGCGCGCTCGGCGCGGTCGTGCGCCATCCGCGCGCGACGGCGGCCTCGGCGAGGCGCGGGCAGCCGAAGTAGCCGAAGGCGGCGGGGGCGTTGGGCAGGAGTCCGGAGACGAGGACCCGGGCGACGCGCAGCGATGTCTCGGCCACGTCCTCGGTGGTGAGGTCGAAGGTCATGACACGGTGACCGCCTGCGCGCAGCGTGCTCTCCAGCCGCTCCCGGCTGCCGGGCTCGACCGCGTCGACGGACACGGTCCCGAGCGCGGGCGCGGTGAAGCGCCGGGCCTCGGCCGACATTCGTTCGTCCAGCCACACCTGCACGTGCGCACCCAGGTCCCGCACGTACTCGAACTGCTCGCCGCACACATCGAGATAGCGGCCGTCGGCCCGGTGCTCCAGGTACAGCCCGCGCGCCAGCAGCCCGGCCTCGACGGCCTGGAACACCCAGCCGTCGGAGTCGGTCAGGCCCTGGGTGAAGACCCAGGTGTGGACGGCTTCCAGGACGGCCTTGCGGGCGGCCTCGGCCGGGTCGTACTTACAGGCGAACCCGGCGGCGTACAGGCCGAGGCGCGGGTCGTGCACGAGCGCGGCCATGCAGGGGGCGAACTCCGAGCGCATCTCCACGATGTGGACGTCGAGCGCGGAGCCGGCGATGTCGTCGGCGAGGCCGGGCACGCTCACCGGGTCGATGCCCCGGGTCGGGCCGTCCAGATGCCACCACAGCTCCAGTGCGTCGCGTTCGACGATCTCCAGCAGACCGCGTTCGACGGCGTCGTCGAGGCCCTGTCCGGTGGCGATGCCCGCGTAGTTGAGGTGATGGGTGCGGGGCAGCTCACGCAACTGGCCCTGGCGCCAGTTGAGGTGGGTGAGCGCGACGGGCGCCCAGACCTCCGCCGTCCGTCCGCCGGGCAGCTGCTCGGTTCCGCGCGTCCACAGGGCCGGGGTCTGGGAGGTGAGGGGTCGGTAGGGGAACTTCTCGCGGGCGTACTGCCAGTCGGCGTACGTGGGCAGGTCGCCGGGGCCGTAGAGCCGCAGGCCCTTCTCGGTCAGTTCGGCGGCGGTGGCGCGCACGGGGGCGTCGGGGTGGCCGGGGGGCGGCACGCGGTTGCCGCAGTACCGCTCTATCCCCTCGGCAATCGCGGCGACGCGCGCTTGCTCGGGGTCGCCGAAGGTGGTGCCGAGGGAGACGCGGTCGGCGGGCCACAACCCGTGTCTGCGGGCGTCGGATATCTCGGCCGTGAGCGCGGTGTAGCGGGGTGGGGCGCCCGTGGGGTGTTCGACGGGCTTGACCTTGCGGACGATGCCGCAGACGGGGTCGACGAGTGCTTCCAGCGGCAGCGTCGTCATCTCAGGATCTCCTCGGCGGGGTCGACGGGGCTGGGGCGGGACGGGAGCACGGGCAGTCTCAGCACCACGCTGTCCGCATCGACCTCCCGTCGGGAGGCGTGCAGCCGGCCGGCCGTCACGGGGTCTTCCCCGGTGTGGGGGTTGCGGGCGTGGGCCGGGAAATGGTGCCCGGCGATCTCCAGGCGCAGCCGGGTGCCGGCCCGCAACCGACGCGCGACCCGGCCGAGGCCGACGGTGAACTCGGCCTCACTACCGGCCGGTTCGGCATGCCGGACGACGCCGACGGCGAGCCGCTCGGCGTTCCCTTCCGGCGTGAGCGCGACGAGCCGGGCGGCCCAGTCGGCGGACGGGCTGTGGGCCGTGGCCCGCAGGTGCACGCTCACGGGGCCGACCACGTCGAGCGGACGCGGCAGCGGCGGCGTGAGCAGCAGGCAGCGGTCGGGCGGGCCGTCGGTGGGGACGGTCAGGTCGTCGGAACGGACCGGCCTGCCGGGGTCGGCGGTGAAGACGGAGCCGTGCAACAGTCGCGTGCGTGGTGTGCGCGGTTCGCCCTCGGTGCGGGCGGGCAGCCACAGGTCGCCGCCGCCCAGCCCCTGGGCGCCATGGTGGCCGGGGGCGAGTTCGCCGGTCAGGGCGCGGCGGGCCCAGCGCACGTACAGCTCGCCGAGGTTCAGCCGGTGGGCCGGGCCGGAGTCGGGACCGGGCGCGGTGACGAGACCGTGCCTCCAGGGGCCAAGCAGCATCCGGGCCGAGGGTCCGCCCCAGGAATGCCACAGCGCGACGGTGTCCGCCGTGAAGTGGTCATGGTGGCCGCCCACCGCGAGCAGGGGCACGGCGGCGTGCGCCGCCCGCGATACCAGACGGCCGCGGTCGCGGTGTCGCCACAGGCCCGCCCAGGAGGGCAGGCCGCGGCCCAGCCGCTCGGGGAGGGCGGTCAGCGGCAGGTGGGTGAGCATTCCCGGGTCAGTGGAGAGGGCCTTGTCCAGCGCGCTCTCGTCGGAGTCCCGCCGGTCACCGTGGGCGGCCCACCATCCGGCGCGGGACAGCAGCCGCTCCACTCCGGACGCCTCGCGCGCGGTCTCCGCGGGCCCGAGGGCGGGCACGGCCGCGATGACGGCGTCGGGCCGGGCGTCCTCGGGCACGTCGAGGGCGAGGACGAGGGCGCAGTGGGCGGCGTAGGAGGCGCCAGCGGCCGCCAGCCGTCCGTCGCTCCACGGCTGCCGCCGGATCCAGCGGACGGTCGCCGCTCCGTCGGCGGTCTCGTCCGCGTACGGGTGCCACTCCCCCGGCGACGCGAACCGGCCCCGCACGTCCTGGACGACGGCGGCGAACCCGCGGCGGGCCCAGCCGCGCGCCTCGGCCCTGTACCGGGTCCGGTCGTAAGGGGTGCGCACCAGGACGGCCGGAAAGGGGCCGTCGCCGGCCGGGAGTCGGACGTCCGTGGCGAGTTCCCCCACAACCGTACTGAACGCCGTCATCCGTCCTTCTTCGGCATCGGTGCGACGACGGGCACCGGGAGGACGGGGTGCTCGATGACGGTCAGCGTGCGCAGGTCCACCCGTCGGAGGCGGCGCCGCGCCGGGAGGCCGGCCGCGGCGGGGGCGTCGGCGGCCCACCGGCTGAGATCGTCCGCGAGCAGTGCCGTGAGCAGCGTTGCGGCGGGCACGGCGAGCCGGACCGGTGCACCGGAGGTACGCGGTCCGCTCCAGTACGCGGCCAGTTCGCGGTGAGCGGGCGTGGCGGCGAGCCGACGGGACCGGACGTGCGCCGAGGTGACGTCTCCAGGAGCGGCGGCCACCGGCTCGACATACGCCTGCCAGCCCTCGCGGTGGCAGCGCAGCCACGCGACGCCGTGCTCGGGCAAACGGTCGGCGGCGTCCCACAACCCGTCCGGCACGGGCCCGTCCAGGCACCACACGACCGCGGAGGGGTTTCCGTCGAGCAGGTCCTCGATACCCACCGGTGACCTGTCGGAGGCGGTCACGGCCGAAGTCGTGCGCGGCCGCGCGCCCAGGGCGGCCAGTTGCACGGCGAGCGGTTCGGTCAGCACCGGGTCGCCGAGGATCCGGATGTCACGGCGAGCGGCGGACCATGGCGAGTGCCGCGGCCCATCCGCCAGATAGCCGGCCGCCTCGAACGCCCGCACCACGCGCTCCAGTCCCCCGTCCACCGGGGCTGCGGCCCCGCCCGTGAGAAGGGAGAGCAGGGCGTCCTCGTCCGCGTCCGCTGTCCTGACGCTGAAGAACTCCCCTTCGGGGGTACGGACGGCGAGCCCTCGCCCGGGCACGGCGACGACCTCGGCACCGGGGACTAGTCGGCTGCGGGACACGGCGTTCCTCCTGTCGGGGGGACCTGGGACGGGCGTGGGCCCGCCCGGAAGGCATCGGGCGGGCCCACGGTCGAGGGCGGTGAGGCCCTTGCTTACTCCTCGGTGTCCTCGAAGGGGTTCTCGACGAGCGCGTTGGAGTGGGAGGCCGAGTCGTGAGCCAGCTGACCCGGGTCGGCGATCGGCGCGAAGACCTGCTCGTTGTCCATGAACTCTCCTTCATCAGCAGGGAGATACGGCGTTCGGGTGAGCGCCCGACCACAATCTAATGAATCTGATTTTCATATTCTAGAGCGAGGAGGGGGTGATCTGGGTAACACACCGGCCAGCCTCCCTCGGGGTCCCGGCCGACCCGGCCGGCCACCTTCAGCACGTCCGCCAGCAACCCCCGTGTCACGACCTCCTCCGGTGTTCCGTCGGCCACCACACGGCCGTCGCGCAGGGCTACGATGCGTTCGGCGAACCGGGCCGCGTGGGCCAGGTCGTGCAGCACCATCACCACGGTGAGCCCGCGTTCCTCGCGCAGGCGCACCACGGTCTGCAGCACGTCGAGCTGGTGGTGCAGATCCAGGTAGGTGGTCGGCTCGTCGAGGAGCAGGACGCGTGTGTCCTGGGCGAGCGCCATCGCGAGCCGCACTCGCTGCCGCTCGCCGCCGGACAGCGCGTCGACGTCGCGGTCGGCCCACTCCTCCACCCCCACGTCGCGCAGCGCCCGGTGCACGACGGGGTCGTCGCCCTCGCGCAGCATCCCCAGCGGGCCGCGTGCCGCGTACCGCCCCTGACGGACGAGGTGACTCACCGTCATGCCCGGGACGGCCGGAGCCGACTGGTGCAACAGCGCCACTCTCCGGGCCGTGGCGCGCCTCGAGAGCCGGGCGAGGTCGTCCCCACCGAGCCGAACGCTCCCCTCATCCGGTTGCAGCAGCCCGGCGGCCAGCCGCAGCAGGGTCGACTTGCCGCAGCCGTTCAGGCCGATGAGGGCGGTCAGTTCGCCCGGCCGGACGGTCAGGTCGACGCCCCGCAGCACGGGTCGTCCGGGGTAGCCGAAGTGGACCCCCTCGACGTGGATCCCCACGGACTCGGTCATGCTCTGTCCTCAATTCGACGTCAGAACGTACGGCTCGGCGTGCGGCGCACGACGACCAGCAGCAACGCGGCGCCGAGGCACGCGGTGAGCGCCCCGACCGGCAGCGTGAGCCGTCCCGAGTCGAGCACCGCCGCCACCAGCCGTGAGGACAGCTGCGCGGCCGCGTCCGCCCCGCACACCACGACCGCGCCCGTCAAGGCGGCGCCGGGAAGGCTCCGGCGCAGGTCCGCGCCGAAGACGGCCACGGCCAGATGCGGGACGAGCAACCCGATGAAGCCCAGCGCCCCGACGGCTGCCACCGCGCCCGCGGTCAGGGCCACCGCGCACAGCAGGGCCAGGGTCCGGGCCCGGCGGGCGGCCAAGCCGGCGGCCAGGGCGATGTCGTCACCACAGCGCAGCAGGGTCAACGGCCCGGCCAGCAGCCAGGCCGCGACCCCCCAGACGAGCGCCCAGGGCCACAGCAGGTGCCAGTGCTCCCACACCCGGCCCTCCGTGGTGCCCACCAGCCACTGCACCACGCTGCCGAGTTCACCCGGCTCCACCAGCAGCACCATGGCGGTGAGCCCGCCGAGCACCGCCGATACCAGCACCCCGTGCACGGCGGTCTGCGCGGGATCACCGCGCCCGCGGCCGGCGAGCAGCCACAGGAGCGCCGCTCCGGCGCATCCACCCGTGCACGCGGCGAGGACCACGGCCAGGGGCGAATCCCACCCGGCGAGTCCCAGGGCAGTCGCGGTGACGGCACCGAGCACCGCGCCCGGGGTCACGCCCGTCACCTCCGGCCCGGCCAGGGGATTACGCAGGGCGGACTGCAGGACCAGCCCTGCCACGGCCAGGCAGGCGCCCGCGCCGAGGGCCACCAGCAACCTCGGCAGGCGCAGTTGGAACAGGATGTGGCGTTCCGTCGCGTCACCGCCCCCGTTGAGGACGTCCCAGACCACACCGGGGGACATGCCGCGCCCGGCCACCACTTCCACTCCGGCGCAGACGACGGCCAGTGCCGCGAGCGCCGTGAAACGCCGGGTCACCGTACGTCCTCCGTACTGGTTGTCCTGAGAGGTGGCGAGGAGGTATCGCCGGGCCCGCCGCACCCGGGGTCGTCCCGGCGAAGGTGATGCGATGCCCTGGCGTGAAGGACTTCGTCCGCAGGACCGGAAGCCGTCTTCCGCGGTCCGGGCAGCGGTTCGCGCGCCGCGGCCGGAGCGGCCGGCCCCCGCCGGACTCCCCTACCGCGGCCACCCGACCGCATCAGCGCGACCCCGGCCGGCACCCCCAGCAGGGCCGTCCAGGCGCCGGCCGGTGTCTCCACGGGCGCCAGCGCCAGCCGGGCCGGGACATCGGCGACCACCACGACGACGGCACCCCAGGCGGCGGACCACGGAAGCCAGCGCACCGCCCCCGCCGCGGGGGCGAACCAGCGGGCCAGGTGTGGGGCGAGGAACCCCACCCACGCGACGGGCCCGCACACGGCCGTCACCGGGGCGATCAGCACCACGGCGATGGCCAGCGCGGCCAGCCGGGCGCGCTGAGCTCGCACACCGAGCGCCTCCGCGTCCTCGTCACCCAGCCGCAGCACCGACAGCACCGGTGCGCACAGCACCAGAGCGGGCACCGCGACGAGCAGCCACGGCCACAGGCCCGTCACGTCGTCCCACGTCCGGGCGGAGAGGGAGCCGAGCAGGTAGCGGTAGATCAGCTGGAGGTCGAGCTGGTCGGCCATGACCATCAGGACGAGCAGCGCGGCCTGCAGCGCGGCCGCCACCGCGGCGCCGGTCAGCAGCACCGCGGACGGACTGCGGCCGATCCCGGCGACCAGCAGCGTGAGCCCGCCGCCGAGCGCGGCCCCGCCGATGGCCAGCAGCGGCTGGACGGCGGCGGGCAGCGAGAGGGTCAGCACCAGCGGCGCGGCCACCCCCAGCGCGGCCCCGGACGACACGCCCAGCATCTCCGGCACCGCCAGGGGATTGCGCAGCGCCTCCTGGAGCACCAGCCCGGCCGCCCCCAGACAGGCTCCGGCGACCAACGCCAGCAGCAGGCGGGGCACGCGGAGTTCGGTCACGACGATCCCGGCGAGGGTGGTGTCCCCGTCCATCACCGCGGCGACCAGCCGGTGCGGGGGGACGTAGGGGGTGCCGAGACTGAGCGCGCAGACCGAGGAGACGGCCAGCAGCACGACCACCAGAAGCGGTTGCCACCTCCGCGCACCGCGCACCGGCCGCTCTCCGCCCGCCGCGGCGCGATCGGCCGCGGCGGGCACCGGGAGGGACTTCCTCACCGCAGTGCGGCCGTGGCCTCGTCGAGGACGATGCCCAGCGAGCGGGTGCCGCGCCCCTTGGCCCACACCTCTGAGTTCACCTCGTGGACCTCACCGTTCTTCACGGCCGGGATCTTGCCCCAGAGCGGGTTCTCGGCCAGCTTCTCCGACAGCTTGCCGTCTGCGTCGCCGAAGCTCAGCGTCTCGACGAACAGCACGTCGACGTCCTGGGCGAGGATCTCTTCGAGGCTGTAACTGCCTTCCACACCGCGGGACTTCCACGGGTAGTCGGCGATCTTGGGGAACAGGCTGGCGGCCACGTCACCTTCCGGCGTCGCGACGCCGAAGTTCTCATCGCTGCCATAGATGATGAGCGCGGTCTTCTCGCTCGGGGCCTTCTCGGCCTCGGCGAGCTTCGCCCGGAAGGTCTTCTCCGCCTTCTCCCCCTGGGCGGTACGGCCGGTGAGCGCGGCGACATCGCGCAGGTAGCCCACGCTGTCCTGCCACGTCTCGGGCTGCATGGCCCAGAACGTGGTGGCTCCCTTGAGCGCCGGGGCTAGCTTGCCGTGGGTGTCCCCGAGGCCGATCACGAGATCGGGCTTGTGGGAGAGGATCGCTTCCACCTCGGGGGCGATGAATCCGCCGGGGATGACGTCGACCTCCTTGGCCTTCTCCTCCCCCAGGAAGTCCGGGTGGGCGAGCAACGCGCTGTTGGTGGCCGTCGGCACGATGCCCAGTTCCGTCAGGATGTCGTCGCACAGGGCGAAGAGGCAGACGATCCGCTCGGGCTCCTTCTTCAAGGAGACCTTGACGCCGTTGGTGTCGATCAACTCCGTCGACGCCTTGATGGGTTCGACGGTCACCTCCGTCTTCGCCGCGGGCTTGGCCTTGTCGCTCACGGGTTCTTCGGAGGACGAGCCGCAGCCGACCAGGACGGAACCCACCGCCGCTGCGACGATCCAACTGCGACCAAATCTCGACGATGAGCGCAGCATCGATGCCCTCGCTTCTTTTCAGGTACCGGGAACGCACCGAAGATACATGATAATCGTTTTCACCAGACCGGTTTCTGGAGGACTCATGCCTGCTGCCACACCCGTCCTGCTCGTCTCCGACCATGTGGCCGGAGCCGTACACCTGCTGACCGTGCCGGACGGCGCCGCAGTAGGACGCCTCACCGGCCGTCATCTCTCCGAGCACGCCGGGTTCCTGGCACTCCCGGGAGGGCGGGTGGCCTGCGTCGACGACCGTCGCGGGGAACTGCTGGTGCTCGATCCCTTCGCCGAGAAGCTCGTGGAGCGTGCGATCTCGGTCGCAGTGCCGGCCGAGCACCTCGCCTGCGACCCGTCCGGCCACCGACTGGCCGTCACCACCGGCCTCGGCAAGAACAGCGAACCGTGGACGGACCTGCTGACGGTCCTCGACCTGGCCACCGGGGAAGCCGCGCGGGTACGCACGCGCGTCGGCGAACCGGGCGTGACGGTCCTGGGCGAAGGCGACCCGCTGGTCGTACTGCGGCACCGGGAGCCCGGTGCGCTGGCGGTTCACCGGTTCATGGATCTCCTCGCGGCTCCACCCGGCTGCCCTCCGGTCACACCTCACGCGCTCCTGCCGCTGCCGGACGACGGACACGGGGACGCACAAGCACCCGGCTCGGAGCGCGTGTTCGCAGCCACGAGCGAAGGAGTGCACCGGGCCCGGAGGAAGGGCGACGCGCTCGCCGCCGAGGCGATCATTCCCTGGGGATCGCCGGCCCGGGGCTGGTACCTCCGGCTCGACACCCGCCGACAGGCGCTGTGGACCACGCTGCGCGGCGGCGACCCGGACCCGCTGCGATGGCCGGACTGGACCAACCAGGCATGGCACCACGATCTGACAACCGGCCGCACAGTACTCACGGACCTCGGTCCCGGGCTCGTCTTCCGGCTGGCCCTCGCCCGGCGCCACACCGCCTTCACCCGTGTCCACCCCGACGGCGACGAACTGATCCTTGTCGGCGCCGACGACGTAGTGCGCCGCTGTCCCCTGCCGGCCATGGACGGCGCTCCGCGTCGCGGTGGCACCCCTTGGGAAGGCGTCCAACGCCGAGCGGTGGCCGCCTCACCGGGCTCCGACTGGATCGCCGTCACCCGGGGCGGCCACGGCGAGGTGCACATCATCGACGCGGAGACAGGCCACGAGGCGACCCGTCCGCGGCTGACCACACCTCTGCATCACGGCGGCCACATGACACTGCGCGTCCGGAACGACGGTGCCGACGGCGATCCCGTGGGGCGGTGACGGCCTGTGCGGGCCGGCACACTCCAGGCGGCGGGAAACGGCCGCCGCCCGCGGGGGCGTTGCCCGTTGCCCGGTACCGCGCCACACGTACGTCCGTACGCCGCTTCTCCTGTCGTGGCCGGCTGCCGAGTCCGGTCCCGCGGAGCGGGTGGTAGCGGTGTGCCCTCGCCGCCGCGGCGCGAAGGCCACGGCCGCGAAGGGACGTGGCGGAGTCAGTGTCCTGCGACGACGCCCGACAGCTCGTTGGTGCTCTCCGGCAGGGTGACAGAGGTGATCTTCTTCCCCTTCTCCAGGTCGATCGCGTAAAGCACCTTCTTACTGGGCTCGGAGACGTACGCGACGTGCCCGCGGACGAACAAGGTGGGCCGGGGCTGCTGCCAGTCCAGCGGCTCCTGCCACTTGCCCACGGCGGGGATCTTCTTCTCGATCTTGCCGGTGTTCTGGTCGATGACGTGGAGGGCGCCGTCGGTGCCGAGGACCAGGGCCTCGCCGTGCGGGCCGCGGGCCAGCGAACGGAAGGAGTAGCTGACACCCAGGTCGACCAGACGCAGCTTCTTCTCGTCGGTGTCGATGAGCGAGATGCGGGTGGGCCGCTCCAGCTCGGCCTCGGGGTCGGTCTTGTAGTCGCCCAGGAGGATCGGCGAGGCGTCGCTGCCGGCCTGGTTGCCGATGCGGCCGTAGTCGTCGGGGGCGTCGATCTTGGTGAACTTGCCGTCCTTGTAGATCAGGATGCCGTCCTCGCAGCCGATGCCGATGGCCTCGTTCTTGGCGGCGGCCTCGCCGTGGACACCGGGGCAGCCCTCGTTGCGCGCGACCTCCTTGTTGTTCCTGTCCAGCACCAGCGCGCCGGTTCGCTTCTCCTCGGTACCCAGGGTGCTCACGAGTGTGCCGTCGGCCAGTTCGATGGCGACACCGTGGTGCGGCTCGGCAGAGGTGTAGGTGCGCCCTTCCGGCTTCTTGCCACTGCTCAGGGCGGTGGGGTCGAAGACGTTGACCTCTCCGGTGCCGTCGGTGAAGAGCACGGTCCTTCCGGCGTGACGTACAACGTGACCGGGCTTGGCGCCCTTGTACTCGATGTCGGTGAGGGCCTGGTCGGTGGCGTCCAGGACACGGAATCCGCTGTCGGTGGAGACGACGACGTGGTCCTCGTCACCCGCGGGGTTGACCCGGTTGAAGCCGGGCAGGTCGATGGTCTTGGCGAGCTTCAGGCTCTCGCCGTCGAGGATGTACAGGCCGCCGTCGAAGGTGGCGACCAGCGGATCCTTGACGGCCACCGCGGGTTTGGCGCTCGCGGTTCCGTCGGACGTGGTATCGGTGGAGGAAGAGCCCTCTCCGCCGCAGGCGGTCAGAACCGAGGAGACCGCCAATGCCAGTGCAGTGCCCGTGAGGGCTCTGCCGCGTATCGACTTGTTCATCAGCATGTTCCTTTCTGCACCGCACGGTGGCGGTATGAGGGGTGTGGCGTGTGGCGCCCGATGACCGGTGTGCCGGGAGGCTCGAAGGGTCAGTCGCCTGTCAGGCCGGTGACCATGGCGGTGGTGTTGGCGTGCATCATCCGCAGGTAGGTGTCGGCGCCCTCGCCCTTCGCCGTCAGGGACTCCGAAGCCGACATCCGGCGATCTCCTCCGCACCGGCGATCGACCGCCCGCCTTCGTACCGCAGCGCGGAGCAGTCGGCGACACCCTCCCGCTCACCGTTCGGCAAACCGTGGAGATGGGGCGCTGGGGCGAGCGCGGGCCGTGGCGCAGGCTGACCGCACGAGACCACACGACCGTGGACGCGGCGCTCGACCGGCTCGGCATCGGCGACCTCGCCTCACGTCAACTGGGCGAACTGTCGGGCGGGCAGCGTCAACGTGCGCTCATCGCCCAGGGTCTGGCACAGGAGTCGGACCTGCTGCTCCTCGACGAGCCGACCACCGGCCTGGACCCGGAGGCGAGGGAGCGGATCGGGGCGCTGCTGACGGCGCTCGTCGCCGACGGCGTGACGGTCGTCCAGGCAACGCACGACCTGGAGGTCGCGCGCGCGGCGGACATCTGCCTCCTGCTCCAGGACGGCCGCCTCGTCGGGCAGGGACGTCCGGACCAGGTCCTGACCACGTCGGCGCTGGCCCAGGTCTGGCAAGCGCTCTGAGGAGCACAGCACAGCAACCGCGAAGGCCCTGCCAAGATGGCCACCCGGCGCCTGGGAGGGGCCGAGGTGTTCGCCTGGTGCAGCATGCCCGGCCCTGAGCGACCGCCTGCCCGGCAGGCGCCACGCAGCGCGAACCGATCTGCGTTCACAGGCAGTCGGATGGGCTGTCGAGGAGTTCCCCCAGAGCGCGAAGCAGGAGCGCGGCCTGCGACCGCCAGGTCCGCCGCGATCCGGGCGGCACCGCCACATGCCCTCGGTCATGGCCGTCCACGCCCGCCTGACCATGAACTGCCCGTGCACGGGAACCTCGTGCAGCCCTCTCCACCTTCCGGACCGGAACCAGGCATTGCTTCAGACCCCCACCACGGCGGTCGCCAGGTCATCAACCCGGGACGCCTCCGCGTCCGATGCTGACCGTTTGCTGACCCGCGGTGGAGGAAGAAGCGAGCACCTTCACAGCGCGGCCACCGGGCCGCGCTGTGAAGCGGACGGTCACGGCGCCCTCGGCTACGCGTCCCCCACCACGACGATGTCCAGGGTCCTGGGCCCGTGCACGCCCTCGACACGGTCCAGTTCGATGTCGCTGGTGGCCGAGGGGCCCGAGATCAGTGTCAGCGGGCGGCAGGGATCGAGCAGGCGCAGCGCGTCAGGCACGTCGGGAGCGATCTGGTCCGCCCGGACCACGCAGATGTGCTGGTCAGGAAGCAGGGTCAGGACCCGCCGCCCCTGACCCGGCCCGTGGTCGAGGGCCACGGTCCCGGTGACGGCGATGGCGGCGGCGACGGTGGTGACCACGGCGTCCGCCGCGTCGAGCCGTCCGACGGTCAGCGGCGGGACGTCCGTCAGCAGGGACCAGGGTCCCTCCGGGACCAGGTCCTCGGGAAACCCGGGCGGCATCACCAGGGACCGTGCTCCGGTGCGGGCCAGCGCGCGACCGACCGCCGCTGCGGCGTCGGCCGGCTGCACCCGGACCACCGTGGCGCGGTACTCGGCGGCACGCTCGGCGAACAGCCCGAGGACGTCCGGTCCAGCGTGGCCGGCACGGCGACCCTGCGAAGGCGCGTCGTCGGGAGCCTCGGAATCCGGCACGCCGGACAGCGCTCCCTTGACCGCGCTCAGGACGGTCTCGCGGCCGTTCATCGTCATCCCTTCCTCTCCGCCGTCGTACGGCTGTCTGCGCTCGCGGGTGGTCGCGTACGGCGCCACCAGGCGCGCAGCGACTCACGGGCCGGCGCCGGCGTGTCCCGGGTGCCGGACCAGCGGGCGAACGGACCGGGCAGGGCGCCGAGCCGGCCGTCACGGGCCACCAGCCGGGCTCCCACGGCGGCCAGCCGCTGTACGGCGGCCAGCCTCCGCGGTGAGCCCAGGACGGCGCCCGCGGCCTTCATGGCGAGTGCCTCGGTTGTGGGGAGCAGCCGGTCCCGGCGTTTGGCCTCCACGGCCTCGGCGCGCAGATGGACCAGCACCTCGGGAATGTTGATCTTCACGGGGCAGGCGTCGTAACAGGCGCCGCACAGCGTCGAGGCGAAGGGCAGCGAGGCCGCGTTCTCGACGCCGACGAACTGCGGGGTCAGGACGGCGCCGATCGGCCCGGGATAGACCGAACCGTAGGCATGGCCCCCCGTGCGCTCGTACACCGGGCAGACGTTGAGGCACGCCGAGCAGCGGATGCAGGCGAGGGCCTGGCGGCCCACCTCGTCGGCGAGGGTGGCGGTGCGGCCGTTGTCGAGCAGCACCAGGTGGAAGTTCCGGGGACCGTCGCCTTCGGTGACGCCGGTCCACAGCGAGGTGTACGGGTTCATCCGCTCGCCGGTGGACGAGCGGGGCAGGAGCTGGAGGAACACGTCCAGGTCGGCGAAGGACGGCAGGACCTTCTCGATTCCCATGACGGTGATCAGGGTCTCGGGCAGGGTCAGGCACATCCGCCCGTTGCCCTCCGACTCCACGACCGCCACCGTTCCGGTGTCGGCGGCCGCGAAGTTGGCGCCGGAGACGGCGACCTTGGCCCGCAGGAACTTCTCCCGCAGGTGGAGCCGGGCCGCCTCGGCGAGGTGGCGGGGCTCGTCGGTGAGGTCCTCGGGGGCGGGCCTGCCCCACTCCCCCATCTCCCGGCGGAAGATCTCCCGGATCTCGGAGCGGCCCCGGTGGATGGCGGGCACGAGGATGTGCGACGGGCGGTCGCCGCCCAACTGCACGATGAGTTCCGCGAGATCGGTCTCGTAGGCACGGATGCCCGCGTCCGCGAGCGCCTCGTTGAGTCCGATCTCCTGAGTCGCCATCGACTTGACCTTGACGACCTCGTCCTCGCCGGTCGCCTTCACCAGACAGGTGACGATGCGGTTGGCCTCGGCGGCGTCCGCCGCCCAGTGAACCACTCCCCCCGCGGCGGTCACCGCCTTCTCCAGACGCAGGAGATGATGGTCGAGGTGGCGCAGGGTCTGCCGTTTGATCGTCGCGGCCGTCTCCCGCAGTTCCTCCCAGTCCTCCAGTTCGGCGGCGGCCTCCAGCCGTTTGTCCCGGATGGTGCCGGTCGCGCGGCGCAGGTTCGCCCGCAGCCGGGTGTCGGCGAGCGCGGTGCGCGCCGCTTCGGGGAAGGCCGGGGCACCCAGCCATACGACGTTGTCGGCGCCGCTCACCACACCTCTCCTTCCGTGGAGGCCAGGATCTCGGCCAGGTGCATCGTGCCGACGCCGGTACGGAGCCGGGACAGGCCGCCGCCGATGTGGGTGAGGCAGGAGTTGTCGCCCGCGCTCAGGATCTCGGCGCCGGTGTCCTGCACATGGCGCATCTTGTCGGCCAGCATCGCGTTGGAGACCTCCGCGTTCTTCAGCGCGAAGGTGCCGCCGAAGCCGCAGCAGGACTCGGCGGCGGGCAGTTCGACGAGATCGATGCCCTTCACTGCGCGCAGCAGTTTCAGCGGCCGGTCGCCGACCCGCAGCATGCGCAGCGAGTGGCAGGTCGGGTGGTAGGTGACGCGGTGCGGGAAGTACGCGCCGACATCGGTGACGCCGAGAACGTCGACGAGCAGTTCCGACAGCTCGTACACCGTCGGGACCACGTGCTCGACCGCCTCGGCGAGCGCGGCGTCGCCGTACTGTGCGGCCACCACACGGTGGTGGTCGCGCACCATGCCCGCGCAGGACCCGGAGGGGGCGACGACGGCGTCGTAGCCTGCGAAGACCTCGGCGAAGCGGCGCACCATGGGCAGCGTCTCGGGACGGTAGCCGGTGTTGAAGTGCATCTGACCGCAGCAAGTCTGGCCCTGCGGGAACTCCACCGTGTGGCCGAGGCGCTCCAGCAGTTCGGTCACAGCCCGACCGGTGCGGGGGAACATCATGTCGTTGAAGCAGGTGATGAAGAGGGCTATGCGCATGGGGTGTCCTGGGGCGAGGCCGGCCGTGCGGTGACGCGCAGGTCGTAGGTCCGCATGGCCGTTCCGGTGAAGACGTCGTGACGCTCGGTGGGGCCGAGCCCGGCCGTCAGCTCCCGTGCGACGGCGATCACCTCGGCGTACGTGGCGGCGAGCCGGCAGACGGGCCAGTCGGAGCCGAACATCAGCCGGGCGGGGCCGAAGGCGTCGAGCACGGTGTCGGCGTACGGCGTGAGGGCCGCGATGGTCCACGAGTTCCAGTCGGCTTCGGTGACCATGCCGGAGAGTTTGCAGACGGTGTTGGGGAGGGCGGCGAGGCGCCGGATCTGCTGCGCCCAGGGGGCGAGTTCGCCGGACGCCACGGGCGGCTTGCCGAGATGGTCGAGGACGAAGGTGAGGTCTGGCAGGCGCTCCACGGCCTCGACGGCCGCCGCGAGTTGGTGGGGCTTCACCACCAGGTCGTAGACGAGTCCCGCCTCGGCGACGGCGGACAGACCGCGCAGGACCTCGGGGCGTACGAGCCAGCGCGGATCCGGCTCGCCCTGCACCTGGTGGCGGATGCCCACCAGGTACTCCCCTCCCGGGCCCGCCCGCAGCCCCGCGAGGCTCTCCGCGATGTCGGGGGCGATCAGGTCGGTCCAGCCGACGACCCCGGCGACCAGGTCGCTGTCGGCGGCCAGGGCCAGGAACTCCGGGGTCTCCTCCGGCACGGTGATCGTCTGCACCAGCACGGTGGCCGTGACACCGGCCGCGCGGGCCTCCGGCGCCAGATCGGCGAGTGTGAAGTCGCGTCGCAAAGGGGCGAGTTCGTCTCCGCTGATCCAGTCCTGGTCACGGACGGACAGGTCCCACACATGGTGGTGGGCGTCCACGATGCCGGGCACGGTTTCCGCTGCGGTCACAGTTCCCACACCACCGGCAGTGAGGCATCCGCGCCCTGCGCGGAGTAGTCGTGGACGACGTCGAGAAGTTCGGCCATCCGGGCCTGCCAGGCGATGTTGACAGGCAACTTGTCCAGTTCGGCGATCATCGCCTGGTAGTCCTCGACCTCCAGCACATGGAACAGGTCCGTGCCACTGCGCCAGATCGTCCATTCCCGCACCCCCGCGGCGCGGATGGCGGCGGTGAGTTCCTCGGGCACCTCCCGGTGCGCGGCCTCGTACTCCTCGATCCGGTCGGCGCGGACCTTGGTGTGCAGGGCGACCCTCATGACGGCTCCTTCGACGGCATGGCTTCCCCGGTCGACGCGGCTCCCCCGGTCGGTGCGGGGACGGGGGTGTCCGGGTCCAGCAGGCCCTCGGCGCGCAGTTCCTCCCACAGGGCGTCCGGAATCGGGCGCCGCAGCTGCTCCACCGTGTCGCGTACCTCCTGAGGGGTGCGCGCGCCGGTCAGGACGCTGTTGACCGCGGAGTGGCCGAACGGGAAGCGCAGCGCGGCGGCCCGCAGCGGCACGCCATGGCGTTCGCAGGCCGCGAGCAGCCGCAGCGCACGATCGAGGACCAGCTGCGGAGCGGGTGCGTAGTCGTACGTGGCGCCGGGCCGGGGGGCCGTCAGCAGCCCGGAGTTGAACACCCCGCCGATGACCACGCTCCGCCCGCGGGCGGCCGCCTCCGGGAGCAGTTCGGTGAGCCCGTCCTGGTCCAGGAGGGTGTAGCGGCCGGCCAGCAGCACCACGTCGATGTCGGTCTCGCGCAGGAACCGGGCGGGCAGCGCGGGCTGGTTCATCCCGACGCCGATCGCCCCGACCACGCCTTCGGCGCGCAGCCGCTCCAGCGCCGGGTACGCCTCGCGAAGCGCCTGGTCGGCGTGGTCGTCGGGGTCGTGGAGCAGGGCGATGTCGATCCGGTCGAGGCCGAGGCGTTCCAGACTGGCCTCCAGGGAGCGCAGCACTCCGTCGGCGCTGAAGTCCCAGACCCGGCGGTGGGTGGCCGGGACGGCGAAGCCATGGGCGCGGTCGTCGCCGGCGCTGCCGTCCGGGTCCGGTACGAGAAGCCGGCCCACCTTGGTGGAGAGGGTGTAGGTGTCGCGGGGGCGGTCGCGCAGCGCGGCGCCGAGCCGCCGTTCCGACAGGCCGAGACCGTAGTGGGGCGCGGTGTCGAAGGTGCGGACGCCGGCGTCCCAGGCCGCGTCCACCGTGGCGTGGGCGGCCTCGCCGGTGACCGGGTGGAAGAGGTTTCCGAGGGCGGCACAGCCCAGTGCCAGTTCCGAGACCGGTACGGCGCCGCCGCCCAGCGTGGTGGTCCTCACGACCGGTCCACCGGGCGCAGTCGCAGTCCCTGCATGCCGCCGTCCACCGCGAGCGCGGTGCCGGTGACGGACGCCGCGGCCGGACTCGCCAGGTAGACGATGGCGGCGGCGACCTCGTCGGCGGTGACCAGGCGTCCGATGGGCTGGCGGGCGTTGAGGGCGGCGCGCTCCGCCTCGGGATCGTCGGCCGCGTCCAGCAGCCGGGCCACCCAGGGGGTGTCGGCGGTGCCGGGGTTGACGCAGTTGACGCGGATGCCCTCGCGGACGTGGTCGGCGGCCATGGCCAGGGTCAGCGACAGCACGGCGCCCTTGCTGGCGGAGTACAGGGCGCGCTGCGGCAGTCCGGCGGTGGCCGCGATGGAGCAGGTGTTGACGACGGACGCAGTGCCCGGACGGGCAGTGGCAGCGCGGCGCAGGTGGGGCAGGGCGGCACGGGTGGTGCGGACGATGCCGAGGACGTTGACGTCCAGGACCCGGTGCCACTGCTCGTCGGAGTTGTCCTCGACGGTGCCCGCCGCGCCGATGCCCGCGTTGTTGACCAGGATGTCGATGCCGCCGAGCCGATCGGCCGCCGTGCCCACGGCGGCGCGCACGGAGGCGTCGTCGCTGACGTCGGCCTGGAGGCCGAGCAGCGGTTCGCTGACGCCGCCCGGATCGAGGTCGAGCACGGCGACCGCCGCGCCCTGGGCCGCCAGTGCGCTGGCCGTGGCGAGCCCGATGCCGGACGCGCCCCCGGTGACGACGGCTTTGAGCCCTGACAGACCGCTCATGCCACGCCCTCCGGTCCAGCGAGGTCGGCGGCCCAGAAGGCGCCGTCCGGGTAACGGTATTCGGCAAGGGACTCGGGGTGCATGGTGGCGGAGAAGCCCGGGGTCAGCGGCGCCGTGTAGTGACCGTCGCGCATCACCACGGGCGCGGTGAAGTGCTCATGGAGGTGGTCGACGAACTCGATGACGCGATTCTCGGTCGTGCCGGACAGCGCCAGGTAGTCGAACATCGACAGGTGCTGCACCAGCTCGCACAGGCCCACTCCGCCGGCGTGCGGGCAGACCGGCACCCCGAACTTCGCGGCGAGCAGCAGAATCGCGAGGTTCTCGTTGACCCCTCCGACCCGGGCCGCGTCGATCTGGAGCACGTCGATGGCGTCGGCCTGGAGGAGTTGCTTGAAGATGATGCGGTTCTGCACGTGTTCGCCGGTGGCGACCTTCACGGGGGCGACGCCCCGGCGGACGGCGGCGTGGCCCAGGACGTCGTCGGGGCTGGTGGGCTCCTCGATCCAGTACGGGTCGAACTCGGCGAGCGCGTTGGTCCACTCGACCGCCTCCCCGACGTTCCAGCGCTGGTTGGCGTCGACGGCGATGCGGATCTCCTCGCCGACGGCGGCGCGGGCGGTGCGCATGCGGCGGATGTCGTCGGCGAGGTCGGCGCCTACCTTGAGCTTGATCTGGGTGAAGCCGTCGGCGACGGCCTGCTTGGCCAGCCGGGTCAGCTTCTCGTCGGAATAGCCGAGCCAGCCCGGAGAGGTGGTGTAGCCGGGGTAGCCGCGCTTCAGCAGGACGCTCTCCCGCTCCGCGAGCCCGGTGCGGCCCTCGCGCAGCAGTTGGAGGGCGTCCTCGGGAGTGAGTGCGTCGGCGATGTAGCGGAAGTCGACCTGGGAGACCAGCCACTCGGGGTCGGCGTGGGCGAGCAGTCGCCACAGGGGCTGCCCGGCGCGCTTGGCGGCCAGGTCCCACACGGCGTTGACGACCGCGCCGATGGCCATGTGCATCACGCCCTTCTCGGGGCCCAGCCAGCGCAGCTGGCTGTCTCCGATCAGGTCACGGCTGATCGAGCCCGGGTCGGCGCACAACTCCGCCACGGAGCGGCCCACGAGGTGGGGCCGCAGGGCGCCGATCGCGGCGACCTGGACGTCGTTGCCGCGTCCGATGGTAAAGGTGAAGCCGTGGCCCTCGTGCCCGTCGACCGCGTCCGTGCGCAGCACGACGTAGGCGGCGGAGTAGTCGGGGTCCGGGTTCATCGCGTCGGAGCCGTCCAGTTCCCGCGAGGTGGGGAAGCGGATGTCGTAGGTGTCGACGGCGGTGATCCGGGCGGAGGTCGTAGTCAAGGTGGTCCTGCCTTTCACGCTTGGGTGAAGGTCTGGCGCTGGCTGCCGAGGCCGTCGACGGAAAGCTCGACGGTGTCGCCGGGGCGCAGGAAGGGAGTGCCGGGAAGCCCTAGAGCCACGCCCGCGGGAGTACCGGTGTTGATCACGTCACCCGGTTCCAGGACCATGTACTGGCTCAGGTACGACACGATGTGGTCGACCGGGAAGATCATGTCTCCGGTGTGGCCGTCCTGCCGCTTCACCCCGTTGACGCTGAGGTGCAGGCCCAGGTCCTGCGGGTCGCCGACCTCGTCGGCGGTGACCAGCCACGGGCCGAGCGGGTTGAAGGTCTCGCAGGACTTGCCCAGGTCCCACTGCGGGGAGTACTCCAGCTGGAACTCGCGCTCCGAGACGTCATGGCTGATCGCATAGCCGGCGATCACGGCCCGTGCGGCCTCGGGTCCGCCGAGGTAGCGGGCCCGCCGTCCGATGACGACCGCCAGCTCGACCTCCCAGTCGGTCTTGACCGAGCCTCGGGGGATCAGCACCTCGTCGTACGGGCCGACGACCGTGCCCGGGTCCTTCATGAAGACCACCGGGCGGGGTGGGATCGCGGCGCCGGTCTCGGCGGCGTGGTCGCGGTAGTTCAGCCCGACGCAGATGATCTTGCCGGGACGGGCGAGGGGGGCGCCGATCCGCAGGCCGTCGGTGTCGAGCTCGGGCAGTCCGCCCGCCATCACGGCCGCTCCTGCCCGGTCCACTCCCCCGGAGGCGAGGAAGTCGCCGTCGATGTCCCGGGTCACCGAGGAGAGGTCCAGCAGCCGGCCGTCGTCGGTGCGGACCGCGGGTCGCTCCTCGCCGGGGGCGCCGACTCGTAGCAGTTTCACAGGGGCTCCCTTGCCGTGCGGGGTCTTGTCTGAGTGTGGGTCGCCGTAGGGCTGAGCCGCCTGCAGTGTGCCGGGCCGGGCCTGCCCTGACGGGCTCCGCTCATCCACCTCTGTAATCATCGGATGTATGGCGGCACAGTGACCCTAGATGCGGACATTGCGTCTGGCAACGGATTCCTCGGATGTATTTTCTCGACGTTGCCAGCCAGGCCCGCACAAAGGCAGATTCGCCATGGTCGTCCCAGGCCACGAGGTCGACACGCGAGCCGCCATCCGATGAATCCGAGGTGAGCCGCAAGGTCATCTCCACTGGTGAGAGCGACACCGACAGGCACACGACGGACCACTCAGGGGGATACGGGTTCTCCGGGCACCCACCCCGGCCCCGCTTCCGCCGGCCCAGGTGGCTCCGTTGTCGAATCGTGAGCTTCCGCAGCGCCCCGCCCGTCACTCACAAGATCGAAACTGTGCAGGTCGCGAAGGGTGTCGGTGGGAAGCGGCCCGGCCGGAACAGTGTCTTCGCCCCCTACGGCGTGATGTCCCGCACATCTGTGGCGGCGAACCCTTGTCAACGTCGGCAACGTCGTCGTACCGTCCTCGACGTCCGGTATACATCGGAGGAATGGTTGCACGGTCCTGTGCGCCCATTCGGCTCGCATCCGTGTGGTCGCTCCGCCTCCGCATCTCCCGGTCCCCGGCTGACCCTCACACCACCCCTCAGGGCATGATCCGCGCACCTCCACGCCGGATCGGCAACTGCCCGTCCGGCGGCCTCGCCCCTCCCCCGCAGGCAGGTACGCCCTCCCCACCGTCGCCCTGCGGCCCCCGTGCCCCTGGCTAAGGAGAGAACACGGTCATGAACCTCGCTCGCACCC
Source organism: Streptomyces sp. NPDC033136 (assembly GCF_055578235.1). Lineage (NCBI taxonomy): Bacteria > Bacillati > Actinomycetota > Actinomycetes > Kitasatosporales > Streptomycetaceae > Streptomyces > Streptomyces sp. NPDC033136. Next base: position 543,935 of record NZ_JBVIPD010000002.1, on the reverse strand, counting down.
GCTCCACCGCCGCAGCCGCCACCGCTGTTCTCGCGGTGCTGGCACTCGCCACCGCGTGCAACCGCGAAAGCACCGACTCGGCCGCCTCCGGCGGTGACAAGCCCGCCATCGGGATCGACCTGCCGCGCTCCGACTCCGACTTCTGGAACTCATACGCGCAGTACATCGAGAAGGGCGTCAAGTCCGACGGCATCAAAGCGCTGCCGATCAGCAACTCGCAGAACGACGTCACCAAGCTCGTCGCCAACATGCAGGTGTTCCAGAACACCGGGGCCAAGGCCGTGGTCATGGCTCCGCAGGACACCGGGGCCGTCGCCTCCACCCTCGACACCCTCGCGTCGAAGAAGATCCCGGTGGTCAGCGTCGACACCCGGCCCGACAAGGGCGACGTCTACATGGTCGTGCGCGCCGACAACCGGGCGTACGGCACCAAGGCCTGTGAGTTCCTCGGGCAGCAGCTCGGTGGCAAGGGCAAGGTCGCCGAGCTGCAGGGCGCCCTGGACTCCATCAACGGGCGCGACCGCTCCGAGGCGTTCGCGGAGTGCATGAAGGAGAAGTTCCCGAAGATCAAGGTGTTCGAGCTGCCCACCGACTGGAAGGGGGACGTGGCCTCGGCCAAGCTGCAGTCGCTGCTCGCCCAGCACCCGGATCTGAACGGCATCTACATGCAGGCGGGCGGCGTCTTCCTGCAGCCGACCCTGGCGCTGCTGGAGCAGAAGGGCCTGCTCAAACCGGCCGGCCAGAAGGGGCACATCTCGATCATCTCCAACGACGGCATCCCCCAGGAGTTCGAGGCCATCCGCAAGGGCCAGATCGACGCCACCGTCTCCCAGCCCGCCGACCTCTACGCCAAGTACGCGCTGTACTACGCCAAGGCCGCGGCCGAGGGCAAGACCTTCGAGGCCGGCAAGACCGACCACGACTCCACCATCATCAAGCTGCCCAACGGCCTCGAAGACCAGCTGCCCGCTCCTCTGGTCACCAAGGACAACGTCGACGACAAGACCCTGTGGGGCAACAACGTCGGCGGATGACCGGCGCTCCCTGCCCGCCGCGTCGGGGGACGCACAGCCTCCCGCCCCCCCGACGCGGGCAGTCTCCCGCACCCCTCGGCTCCAGCCTCCGCACACGAAGGACGGTATCCACCATGGCGGACACCGCGACCGCCCCGGCGACCGGCCCCGGCACTCCGGCCCCTGTGGCCGAGGCGACCGGTATCAGCAAACGATTCGGCGCGACCGTCGCACTGCGTGACGCCCGTATCACCGTCGCCCCCGGCGAGGCGCACGCCCTGGTCGGACGCAACGGCGCCGGCAAGTCGACGCTCGTGTCCACCCTCACCGGCCTCCAGCAACCCGACACCGGCACCCTGCGCTTCTCCGGCGAGCCGGCGCCCGCCTTCGGCGACATCGACGCCTGGCGCTCCCGCGTGGCCTGTGTCTATCAACACTCCACCGTCATCGGTGACCTCACCGTCGCCGAGAACCTCTTCCTGAACCGGCAGAGTGCCGGCGCGGTGCAGCCCATCCGCTGGAAGCAACTGCGTCGGCGTGCCGAGGAACTGCTCGGCGAGTACGGCGTGGCCGTCGACGCGACCGCGCGGGCCAAGGACCTCACCGTCGAGCAACGGCAGTTCGTCGAGATCGCGCGGGCTCTGTCGTTCGGCGCACGCTTCATCATCCTCGACGAGCCGACCGCGAAACTCGACGCCCGCGGCATCAACCGCCTCTTCGACAAGCTCCGCGACCTCCAACGGCAAGGCGTCGCCTTCCTCTTCATCTCGCACCACCTGCAAGAGGTGTACGACCTCTGCACCACCGTCACCGTCTACCGTGACGCGGCCCACATCCTGACCGCGCCCGTCGCCGAACTCGGTCACCAGGCACTGGTGGAGGCCATGACCGGCGAGGCGGCCTCCACGATCACCACTGCCGGGGGGTCTCCGGTCGTGCGGGAAGACGCCCCGGAACTGCTGGCGATCGACGGCCTGACCCTGCCCGGCGTCTGCGAGGACATTTCCCTCTCGGTCCGCTCCGGCGAGGTCGTCGGGCTCGCCGGCGCCACCGCCAGCGGCAATGTGCAGGTGGGTGAGACGATCGCCGGTCTGCACCGCGCCAAGGAAGGCCGTGTCACGGTGGGCGGCAGGACCGTGCGCACCGGCAGCGTGCCGTCCGCGCTCACCGTCGGAGTCGGTCTGGTCCCCGAGGACCGCCACCTCCAAGGGCTGGTGAACAACCGCAGCGTGGCGGAGAACGCGACGCTCACCGTCACCGATCAGCTCGGTCCGTTCGGCACGGTGCTGCCCGCCCGCACCAAGGCGTTCGCCGGACGCATGATCCGGGACCTCGACATCAAGACGCCGGGAGCCGCCACCCCGGTCTCCGCGCTCTCGGGCGGCAACCAGCAGAAGGTCGTCGTCGCCCGGGCCCTGGCCACCGATCCGCACGTCCTGGTGGCCATCCGCCCCACCAACGGAGTGGACGTCAAGTCCAAGGAGTTCCTCCTGGGCCGCATCCGGCAGGTCGCGGACGGCGGCAAGGCCGCCCTGATCGTCTCCGACGAACTGGACGACCTGAAGGTCTGTGACCGGGTCGTCGTCATGTTCCACGGGCGCGTGGTCGCCGAGTTCGACCGCGGCTGGAAGGACGAGGTCGTCGTCGCCGCCATCGAGGGCGTCAGCGGCGGCACGGCTCCCGCCACCGCGTCCCCCGCATCCGCCGTACCCGCCTCAACCGGCGCAGACGAGCACGGAAGGTAGTCATGTCCGTCACCACAGATCTCACCGACCCCGCAGTGAGCAAGGCCGAGCCGGCCACCGCGGACGCCACGCACCGCCGGGTCGACTTCGGGCGCTTCCGTGACCTCTCCCTGGTCCCGGCCATCCTCGTCCTCGGCCTGATCGGGTTCATCGTCTCGCCGGCCTTCCTGACCGCCGACAACCTCATCGGTGTGGCCCAGCAGTCCACCGAGCTCAGCCTGCTGGTCCTGGCCACCGCGCTGATCCTGATCTGCGGCCGGATGGACCTGTCCCTGGAGTCCACCATCGGCGTGGCGCCCGTCATCGCCGTGTGGCTGGTCCTGCCGACCAGCGGAGCCCGGTTCACGGGTCTCGGGCTGTTCCCCGAGTGGACGGCCGTGCCGCTCTGTCTGCTGGTGGGCGTGGTGATCGGGGCCCTCAACGGCTTCCTGATCCTGAAGCTGCGCCTCAACGGCTTCATCGTCACCCTCGGCATGCTGACCATGCTGCGTGGCCTCCAGGTCGCCCTCTCCGAGGGCCAGTCCATCGTGGAAATGCCGTCTTCCTTCACCTACCTGGGCAAGTCGTCGTGGCTGGGTGTCCCGGCCGCGATCTGGATCTGCGTGGTGCTCTTCGCCATCGGCGGCAGCGCGCTGGCCTGGCTGCGCCACGGCCGGGCGCTCTACGCGATCGGCGGCAACCCGGAGGCGGCCCGTACCGCCGGCATCCGCGTCGACCGCATCGTGTGGATCGTCCTCATCCTCGGCAGCGTCCTCGCCGCGTTCGCCGGCATCCTCTACAGCGGCCACTACGGCTCCATCTCCGCCACCCAGGGCAGCGGCTGGATCTTCCAGGTCTTCGCCGCGACCGTCATCGGCGGAGTCAGCCTCAACGGCGGCAAGGGCTCGATCTTCGGCGCGCTCACCGGTGTGCTGACGCTGCAACTCGTCGTGAACGTCATGACGTTGGCGGGTGTACCAGCGCTGTGGAACCAGTTCCTCAACGGAGCCATCATCATCGTCGCACTGATCATCTCCCGCTTCGCCTCCGGCGAGAAGCAGGAATAGCCACGTACCGCCGGGCCCCGAGCCGGGCCCGGCGGAGCCGCCGGCCGGCGCGTCCCCTACTCAGAGAGGCACCGTCGTGGCACTGACGGACGAGGCGATCGACAAGATCAAGGCGATGATCCTCGCCGGCGAACTCGCGCCCGGCTCCAAGCTCCCCAAGGAGGAGATCCTCGCCGGACAACTCGGCCTGTCCCGGAACTCCCTGCGCGAGGCGGTCCGGGCTCTGACGGCCATGCGCATCCTGATCACCCGGCAGGGCGACGGCACGTACGTCTCCAGTCTGGAGCCCCATCTCCTTTTGGAGAGCCTCTCCTTCGCCGCCGATGTCTCCCAGGGCCACACGGCTCTGCAGTTGCTCCAGGTACGACGACTGCTCGAACCGCAGGTGACGGGGCTGGCCGCCGCACTGCTGAAGCCGGAGGACCTCAAGGAACTGCGCACCATCCTCAAGCGGTCCCGGACCGCCGCCACTGTGGAGGAGTTCGTCGCCCACGACATCGCCTTCCACCTCAGGATCGTCGAAGCCGTCGGCAACCCCGTACTGTCGATGCTGCTGCAAGTGCTCTCCACCCGCACCCAACGTGTCCGCATCGTCCGCGGCAGCCAAACCCGTCGCGCCCTGGACAGTGCCCACCAGGACCACGAGCAGATCCTCAGCGCACTCCAGTCACGCGACGCCCTGCTCGCCGCCTCCGCGGCGACCGTCCACATCGCGACGGTGGAGCAGTGGCTGGCCACCAGTCTGACCGATGACCCGACCGGAGCGATCGACGACTGACTTCGCGCTCCCCTCCGCCTCCCGCCGCCGTCAGGCCGGTTGGCCGCACGCGCGGCTTCCAGATCGGACCGGGCCTCCTCCAACGCGGAGGTCACTTCGGCGTTTTGCTGCTCCAGCCTCGTGATCTTCCGCTGGAGCTCGTCGATGTCCGCTGGGGCTCCGAGCCCTGACTCCTGCCATGCCTGAGTTCCCAACGCTTGCGACGGCCGCTTTTCCAACTGCTGAATGCGGGCGGTCAGGCGGGTCTTGCGGGCCTGGGCGTTGGCGAGGTCGGTCTGGAGCGAGGCCCGGCTCACCGGCGATCCGCCGGCTGGGTCCTGTGCTGCCGGTTCGAGTTCGGCGGCACGGACGGTTTCGAGCAGGTCGCGGTGACGGTAGAGGAAGCTGCGGTCTGCTCCGGCTTGCCGGGCGATGACCGAGACGCTGATCGCGGTCCCGACCCGGGGCCGGGAGAGGCGGTGGTGCGCGTCCAGGCCTGCGGGGTGTGCCACACCGACCTCCCCTACACGCAGGGCGGGATCAGCGACGACTTCCCCTTCCTGCTCGGGCATGAGGCTGCCGGGGTGGTGGAGTCGGTCGGGGGGCCAGTGTGCGGACCGGTCACGGTGGCAGCGCCACCATCGGGGCCAAAGCGCCGCACCTCACCGCACTCCATGCCTGCTCTGCAGGTCAAGGGCGGTGCCCTCGGCGTACAACCAATCACATGTTCGATCAGCAGTCGTCAAGGTGTCTCCGGACTCACCCTCGTTGCGAAGGGCCGCAGACTTGCCCCGTCGGCAGCCCGCCCCCTTGCCCGGACGGAGAAGCGGCGACGCACTCACGGCAGCAGCGCTCCGTCGGCGAACCCGAGGACGGCCTGCCCGGCGAGGCCCAGGGCCAGGGAAAGAGTCGCTGCGGTGTAGGCGGTGGCGGCGGCCCAGCGGCCCAGGACGGTGTGTGTGGTGACGGGTGCGCGGTCGGTGGAAGTGAACAGAGGGGCGAGCCAGCGCAGGTAGTAGAAGAGGGAGGCGACCGTGTTGGCGACGGCGAGAGCCGCCAGCCAGGCGTATCCGCCGTCGATGGTGGCGCTGAAGATCTCCAGCTTGCCGAGGAAGACGCCGGTGGGCGGGGTGCCGACCAGACCGAGAAGGCAGACGAGGAGGACGGCGGCCAGGCCGGGGCGGCGGCGGGCGAGGCCTCGGTAGTCGTCGAGGGTGCGGGCGTGGGGCAGTTCGGTGACGACGGCGAAGGCGCCGAGGTTGGTGACGGTGTAGGCGGCCAGGTAGAACAGCAGGCTTCTCTGGGCCAGGTCGGTGCGGGTGGCGACGGCGAGGGCCATGAGGAGGTAGCCGACCTGGCTGATGGTGGAGTAGGCGAGCAGGCGTTTGACCGAGGTCTGGAAGAAGGCCGCGAGGTTCCCCAGGGTCATGGTGACGGCGGCGAGGATCGCCAGCAGCAGCGGCCAGTTGACGTCGCTGCCGGGCAGCGCCTGGTGGAGCAGGCGGTAGCCGGCGATGAGGCCGCCGATCTTCGGGATCGTGGTGACGTAGGCGGCGACCGGTGTGAGGGCGCCGTCGGTGACGTCGGGCACCCAGAAATGGGCGGGCGCAGCGCCGGACTTGAAGAGCAGGCCGGCGAGTACGCCGATGAGTCCGACGGCGACGAGGCTGTAAGGGGCGGTGGGCAGGACGGCGTTCAGTTCGCGGTAGAGGGTGGCGTGGCCGGCGGCGTAGAGGACGGCGGTGCCGGCGAGCATGGTGGTGCCGAGCAGGGCACCCATCAGGTAGTACTTCAGTGCGGCTTCCGTGCCTGGGGCGTCCTTGGCGAAGCCTGCGAGCGCGTAGGCGGGAATGCTCGCGAGCAGGTAGGCGGCGAACAGCATCAGCAGGTCGTTCGCGCCGATCAGGGTGAGGGTGCCGGCCCCGGTCATCAGCAGGAGCACCCAGTACTCGGTCTCGCGTTTGTGACCGCGCACGTGCTCCACGGACATGCCGATGACGAGAAGCAGGGCAGCGAGGACGACGAGCCGGCCGATATCGGTCGCGGTGTCGACGGCGAAAGCGTGCGAGAAGACGGTCTGTGCGCGGTCGGCGGCCATGGTGACCGCGGTGGCCACCAGACCGGCCACGCATGCGGCGGCCGCCAGAACGGCAATGGCCCACTGACGGCGGCGGGGCAGCCAGGAGCCCGCGAGCAGGCCGACGACGGCGGCACCGAGCAGGGCGATCTCTGGGGCGAGGGCGGTGAGGTTGTCGTTCACCGCGCCACCAGTCCGGTCAGGGTGCGGCCGGCCGGTTCGATGACGTCCAGGAGCCAGCGGGGTACGACACCGATGACCAGCGCGAGAGCGAGCAGGGCGACGGTGGGCAGTGCCTCGTGGCGGTGCAGGTCCGCCACGCCACCGGAATTGATGGATCGCGGCAGACGGGGAACGCCGAGGAACATCCGCCGCAGCGCGGTCAGGAACAGCGCCGCGGTGATGAGGATGCCGGTCACGGCGATGGCCGTGGCGGCGGGCCGGGAAGCGAGGGAACCGGTGAAGATCTGGAACTCGGCGATGAAACCGGAGAAGCCGGGAATGCCGAGGCTCGCGAACGCGGCGACGGCGGTGACCGCCGCGAAGCGCGGGGTGTGCGCGGCCAGACCGGAGTAGGCGTCCATCGCGTTCGTCCCGCCGCGGTCGTACAGCACGCCGGTGAGCAGGAACAGAGCTCCGGTGATGAGGCCGTGACTGACCATCTGGGTGACCGCGCCGGTCACCGCGAGGGAGCGGGCCTGGGCATCGGTGCCGGCCAGGGTTCCGGCGGCGCCGACGGCGAGGACGATGTAGCCCATGTGGTTCACGGAGGTGTAGGCGATCATGCGTTTGAAGTCGGTCTGTGCCAGGGCGACCAGGGCGCCGTACACCACCGACACGACACCGACGACCACGATGACCAGAGCGTAGTGGCGCCAACTGCCGGGCAGCAGGGGCATGGCGATACGGACGAACCCGTAGGTCCCCATCTTCAGCAGGACCCCGGCCAGGATCGCCGAGCCGGCGGCCGGGGCCTCGGTGTGGGCGGGCGGCAGCCAGGTGTGGAACGGCACGGTCGGCGTCTTGACCGCCAGGCCGACGCCGATCGCCAGGAGCACCAGGCCGGCGTACAGACCGCTTCCGGCCAGGGGACTGGTGCGGGTGAGGTCGACGATGTCGAAGGTGTGCGGGTCGGCCGCCAGGTACAGGCCGATGAATCCGAGCAGCAGGGCGAGGGAGCCGACGAAGGTGTAGAGGAAGAACTTCAGCGCCGCCGCCCGGGCGCGTTCACCGTGCCCCCACCCGGCGATGACGAAGAACATGCCGACGATCGACAGGTCGAAGAAGACGAAGAACAGGATCAGGTCGAGGGCGACGAACAGGCCGACGCAGACGGTCTGCAGGAACAGGAACAGGCAGACGTGGGAACGCACCCGCCTCGACTCGCGCAGCGAGTACACGGCGACAGCGAGGAACAGCAGACAGGTCAGCGCGACCAGAGGCAGCGACAGGCCGTCGACACCCACGTGGTAGCCGACCCCGGCACTGGGGATCCAGCGCGCTCGCTGCTCGTACTGCATCCCGCCGCCGGTGTCCAGGCCCGCCCACAGCGCGACGACCAGGGCGAGGTCCGCGGCGGCGGTGGCGATCCAGGTCCAGAGGTACACCCGGTCGGGGAGGGCGCGCGGCAGGAGCATCAGCGCCGCGCACACCAGCAGCGGCAGGAAGGTGACGACACTCAGCACAGGGGTTACCTCACCAACAGGATGATCAGGGCAAGCACGGCGAAGCCGACGGCGGCCTGGGCGTAGTACTGGTGGAGCAGTCCGGTCTGCGGGCGACGCGCCCATCGGCCCAGGCTCCGGGCGCCCGAGGCGACGGCGCGGACGGCGGAGTCGATGCCGTCGTCGTCCAGACGGCCGGCGAGCCGGGCGGCGGCGAGACCTCCGCGAGCGGTCCGGCGCACGGCGCCGTCGACGGCATCGTCGTCCAGGCGGCGGGCGAACCGGGCCGCCGCAAGGCCGCCGCGCGCCGTCTGCCGCACGGCACCGTCGACGACACGGTCGTCGAAGACGGCCAGCGCCCGCGCCAGGCCCAGCACGGGACGCACCACGACGGCCTGCGCGGCCCGCTCCAGGTACAGCCAGCCCTGTGCCCAGCGCGCGGCGCCGCCGGGCACGGGCGCCGGGTGGGAGGCCCCCCACCACGCCAGGCCCGTGGCAGCGAGCGCGACTCCGGCGGACAGGCCCAGCTCCCACGGCTCGGGGGACGGCTCCCCCGCGCCACCCACCAGACGCTTCAGCCAGGTCGCGGGGCCGGGCAGGGCCAACACGCCCAGGACGGCCGCGGCGAGGGTGAGGGCGAGCAGGGGCGGGGGCGTGGTGGACGCGGTGCGCCGGGTGCCGTGCCGCTCGGTGTCGTATCCGGCCACCGGATCCTCGGGGAGGGGGCGGGTGACGTACCAGACGGCCTTGACGCTGTAGACGGCCGCCACGGCCGACGCCGCCAGTCCGACGGCGTAGAGCCCGGATCCCTCCACCCGGGCGACGGCGAGGACCTCGTCCTTGGCCGCCCACAGCGACAGCGGTGGCAGACCGGCCAGGGTGAGCGCACCGACGGTGAAAGCCACACCCACCAGCCGGTAGGAGCGGGCCGCGCCACGCAGAGCGGGCAGCCGTTTGGTGCCCAGCGCCGTCAGCCAGGCGCCGGCGGCGAGGAACAAGCCCGACTTGGTGGCGGCGTGCGCGACCAACTGGGTGGTACCGGCAGCCACTCCGCCGCTGCCGGCGGCCAGCACCATGAAGCCGATCTGTGCGGACGTGGACGCGGCGAGCAGTTGCTTCAGATCGGTCTGCGCCACGGCGACCACCCCCAGGGCCAGGGCGGTGAGGGCGCCGGTCCAGGCGACCAGCGGACCGGCCCAGCCCGTGGTGGCCAGCAGCGGGTGCAGGCGCAGCAACAGGTAGGCGCCGGCGGCGACCATCGTCGCCGAGTGCAACAGCGCCGAGACAGGGCTCGGGCCCTGCATGGCCCGCGACAGCCAGAAGGAGAAAGGCAGTTGGGCGGACTTGCCCAGGGCGGCGACGACGGCACCCGCGGTGATCAGGTGCAGCCACGGCGAATCGGCGGACGACAGGGCGTCCAGGCTCAGTGAGCCGATCCCGGCGGCCAGGGCGGCACCGGCGGCCAGATAGAGGCCGAGGTCGGCGGTGCGGGTGGTGAGGAACGCGACATCGGCGGCCTCCGCCCGTTCGGACTGCCGCCACCAGTAGCCGATCAGAGCCCAGCTGGTGGCGCCCATCACCTCCCAGGCCATCAGCAGCAGCGGCAGTGTGGTCGCCGTGACGGTGACGAGCATCGCGCCGGCGAAGACCAGCATCAGCCCGAAGAAACGGCCCCGGTTCTCGTCGGCGGTGAACTCACCCGCGGCGAAGACGAGGACGGCCGTGGTGACACCGGTGACGGTGACCACCATCACCGCGGACAGACCGTCCACCGCGAGCCCGGCCCTCATCCCGGCGAACAGCGGCGCGCTCGCCGCCGGCCGGCTCACCGCGGCGGCGACGGCCACGCCCAGCGTCGCCACGGCCACCGCCACACCGAGGACGGGGACCGTGCGCCGCCAGCGGGGTCCCACCAGAGCGAGCATCCCTCCCCCGCCCAGGGGAAGGGCGATGAGCAGCCAGGCCAAGCCGTTCATCCCTTCAGCTCTTCGGCCATGTCGGTCATGTCGACCTGGCGGGCGCGGTAGATGGCGGTCGTGACGGCGAAGCCCATGGCCATCTCCACGGCCATGGCCACCACGGCTGCCAGGATCACCACCTGGCCACTCGCGGAGGCCGGTGCGAGGAAGTGCCAGAAGTCGGCGGCGGCGACGATGATCCCGCCGATCATCAGCTCGATGCCCATCATGATCATGACGATGGACTGCTGGGAGAGCGCGCCGAACAGGCCGGTGCAGAACAGTCCCGCGGCGAGGACCAGGAGAAGTTCGAACGTCATCGGCCCATTCCCCCACCGGCCGGGTCCTTCGCGGGGCGCTGATCCAGATCGTCGCCGAAGCGGTCGTAACGGCCTCGCCCGGTGGCCAGCACAGTGGCACCGACCATCGTGGCCAGCAGCACGAATCCGAGAGTGACCATGGTCAGCATCTGCTCCTCCATCAGGGACATGCCGACCTGGAAAGTGGTGTCCGCCGGCCGGGCGCCCGTCCGCTCGGGCCAGGACACCAGAAAGATCCCGGCGACCAGGGCGGCGAAGACGGTACCGCTGATGACCAGCGCACCGCGCTTGTTGTGGAGCATCGACATCGGCATCAGACCAGCCGGGTTCATCATGTAGGCGATCATGAACACGGCCATGATCACCATCTCCATGACCATCATCAGCACGATGACCACGCCCAGGTACGGCAGGCCCAGCACGGTCACCACGCCACCCACGCAGACCAGGGAGGCCAGCAGCGCGAAGGTGACCCGGGCCATGGAGTTCAACGTGAACACCAGGACGCCGAAGACCAGGGCGAGGATCCCCAGCACCGAGAGCAGCACCGTGCCCATGGTGCCCATGGGCACCTTCCTTTCCTAGAGGTTGACCAGTGCCGGTACCAGGGCCTGGACGACGGCCAGCGGGATGAGCACCACCCAGGCCGGCTCCATGTACCGGTCGGCGCGGACCACCGGCAGGCGCCGCAGCACGTACACGAGCAGCCCCAGCACCAGCAGCGTCTTGACCAGCGACCAGGCCCAGTCCGGCAGCCCCGGTCCGGCGCCGCCGCCCAGGAACAGCGGTACCGCCATCGCCGCCCCGGCCGCCAGCCACAACCACCGCCCGGCCTGCAGCAGCAGCCGGTCCACCCCGGACGCCTCCCCCAGCACACCGCCGGCCACGTCACGGCCGGCCGGGTAGGCGAAGGGACCCAGGAAACTGAAGGCGAGCACACCGGCCAGGTAGAGGACGAAGGCGAACGGCATCCACACCGCGAACCACAGGTCGTGCTGGGCGCCGGCGATGTCCGTGACCCGCAGCGACTGGGCAGCGGTGGCGGCCGAGATCAGCGCGAACATCAGCGGAAGCTCGTACGCCAGTCCCTGTGCGAGGAAGCGGTAGCCCCCCACCAGGGAGAAGGCGGCGTTGGGTCCCCAGCCGGCCAGCCACAGCCCGGCCCAGGTCAGCACCTCCATGGCGTTGAACCACACCACCCCGACCGGCAGGTCGGCGACGACGTGGTTGCCGAACGGGATTCCCAGCGTCGACAGCACCGCGGCCACCGGCACCGTGACCACCCCCAACCGCCAGAGCAACCGGTCCGGCGCGGGCAACCGCCGTGGCTGCGACAGCAGCGCACGCGGCACGGCGAGAAGCGGCCGCAGCACGGTGCCGGGGGTGACCGGACGGCCCGCGCCGCGGGCGTCCAGCGCCGCGTCGCCGACCCTCGCCATCACCGCGAAACCGAGCAGCATCGCGGGAGCGGCCAGCACCGTCCACCACGCCCCCGCCTCAACCACGGGCCACCTCCGCCGGACGGACGGCCAGTTCGTCCGGATCCGGATCGAGACTGGCGACGACGAGACGGGCGGCGCCCAGCTCGGCGCCCACCAGCAGGCCGGGGAGCACTCCCCTCAGGGCGGCCGACGGCGGGCGCTCCGCGGCCCACCGGCCGCGCGGGCTCTCCTCCCCCACAGGATCGAGCGGAGCCGTGTCGTCCAACTGCCGCACGTCGTGCACGACGTCGGTGAGCCATTGCCGGTAACGGGCCGGCACGTCCCCGCCCGCCCGGGCGGCCGGTCCGCTCACGCCCGCGGCCCGGGCGTCGGCCGCGCTCAGCGGGCCGACACCGCGCGTCAGCCGGTACAGGGTCCATGACCGTCCGACCCGCCGGGCGTAGCGCTCCACGCGTGGCAGGAGCACCCGGACAGGCGCCTCCGCCAGCAGGTCGTCCCGCAGGCGCCGCGCGGTCACCGCCTCGGCGGGCCAGCCCGCCACCGACAGCAGTCGGCCCAGGCTGTCCAGATGTGCCGCCGCCCGCCGCCGGGCGGCGGCACCCCTGGTCACCGGCTCGCCTGCCGCAGCCCGCAGCCACGGTCGAGCCCAGAAGGGGGCAACCGACCCGTCGGCGAGTGGCTCCTCCAGGTCGACCTGCTGGATGACGTCACCCTGCAGCACTGCACGGAGGGTCAGTCCCGTGGGCCAGTCGGCCAGAAACGGCCCCAGCGGCACATGCAGACGGTCCAGTGTCAAGCCGTCGCGATCCTCACCCCGCTCGGCCATCGGCAGGCCGCCCGGCATCTCCATCTCCCCGTTCCCGTGACCGTGGCCGCCGCCGTGACCCGCGTGTTCGTCGTGGCCGCTCCGGTCCGCTCTCTGGTCCGTATGGCGGTCGTCACCGTGCTCCGGCCTGTCGTGGGGGGCTTCGTGGCCGGCGTGGTCGTCGTCGGGGCCTTCGTGGTTCGCGTCGGTGCTCTCCCGGCCCCCTCCTCGGCCACCGTCCCCGGAGCCGCTTCCACCGTGCCCGCCTTCGCTGTCGTCCCCTCCGTGGCCGGCTTCACCGTTTTTCCCGCCTTCCGCTCCCGTGGCGCCGGGCCGCCCGGGGCCGGGATGCCGGTGTTCACGGGCGGTCCGGAGGGCTTCGGCGCGCTGACGGCCGGGTGAACCCAGCCGAGCGCAGGCGGCGTCAAGCATCGACGGCACGTCGTCGGCCTCGGTCGCTCGCACGCGTGCACGCGGCCACGGCATGTCCTGCCACAGCCGCTCCAGCACCGGGTGCAGCAGCGAGCAGTCAGGGCCCGCGACGACCATCAGGTCGGCCCCCGCAGGGGTCGTGGCCAGCGGCCAGTCCCGCATGCGCAACTGGCTCTCGGCGGCCAGCCGCACCGGGGTACCGCCCGGAGTGGTCACCAGCAACACGCGCGGCCGGGTCGCGGCCGCCCGCAACAGGAGGGCTGTCAGGTCCATCGAAACACCCCCTCACGCCACGCGTAGACGACGCCGACGAGCAGGATCGCGAGGAAGACGAACATCTCGATCACCGCACTGGCACCCATCACGGAGATCACCCGCGTCCACGGGTACATGAAGACCATCTCCATGTCGAAGGCCAGGAAGAGCATGGTCACCGTGTACCAGCGCACGTGAAAACGGCTGACCGCGTGCTCGACGGGCTCCAGCCCCGACCCGAACGGCATGACGGGCGACGAGACGCGCGAGATCCGCAGGGCCCACGCGGCCCCGTACACACCGGCGACGGCCAGCGCAGCCACACCCAGCAGGGACAACGCAGCCGTGAAACCGCTCACCGCGACTCACCGCTCACCACGGAGTCCGGGGCGGAAGGAGCCGCGCGCCCCGCCCGACTGCCGCTGTGCACGTCCGTCCTCGCCTCTCCGTCCGTGGCATGTCGCGCCGCTCCCTTTCCCGCATCGACGCGTCGCGCGTACCCCTGGGAGGCGCGATGAACCGAAGCGCGGGTGCGACCGGAGCCCGGACCGCTTCGGCACATTCGAGGCGGTGGCCCATGTGGTCGTCCCCATCCGGCATCTGCCAAAGCATCACCGCCACGGTGTTCGATGGCGATGCACCACGCTGGAGGGCCGGTGCCCCGGCACCGCAAGGAGTAAGGGGTTCTTCGTCCCGCCGTCGACGAGGCACCCGGAATGTCATCGCCGCCGCGTCCGGTGTCACGCGTCCAGGGCGGCAACCGCCGCGTGCACGTTCGCCGTGGACAGGTCCCGCAGCCCCCGGGAAAAGGTCCACCGACACGGCGGCGGCCACCAGGAAGAACTCCGGAGCCGGATTGCGTGACGCATCTGCGGTCAGCTGCCGCCCGGTGTTCGAGGGCTCACACTGCCCCTTCTGCGACCTTCCTGATGACCGATCATGGCGGCATCGAACGCGCCATGCCCTCGATTCCGATCACAAGCGGGATGAGGGGGGTGTCGAGTGCCGGGTTCTCCTCGACACCCCCCCTCGACCGATCGCAGAGTTTTCCGGGCCTGGCTATAGGTGGTGCCCTGCTCCGATCGCCTGAGCTGGGCCACCCGCTGGTGGGCTCAGGCGCGTTGGCGCGTGAAGCGCTGGTTGGCGTTGCCGGTGTAGGTCCATTGGGAAACGCGGGCTCCGTCGGCGGTGGAGTACTCCCAGACGTCCATGGCCAGGCCGCTGGCCCGGTTGACCAGGCTGACCGTGCCGTCGCCGTGGTCGACGGTCCTCCACTGCTGGCCGGCGGCGCCGGTGTCGGGCTGCTGGGTGATGTCGGCGCCGCCTTCGTTGCCTGCGGCCTGGAGCACCAGGCCCGAGTGGCGGGCCTTGATACGGACGTGGCCGTCGCCGGCGTCCAGGAACTCGAACTGCTGGTTGAGTCCGCTGCCGACCCTGTACTGGATGAGTCTCGTCCCGGCCGCGGTGGATGCCTCGCTGATGTCGGCGGCCTTGCCGCTGTGCTGGGCGACCAGGCGGTAGTAGGCCGGGCCGCCAGGGGTGTCGCCCAGCTGGGCTTCCCACCTGGTGTTGGACCCGGACGCGTCAGCGGGGAGGCGGTCGCGTGCGGCGGTGTCGCCGTACATGGTCCAGCGGGCCCAGTCGACGACGGTCCTCGGGAAGCGCTGGTCGCTCCAGAAGCTGGTGTGGCTGCCGCCGACGAAGGTGAGGAACGCCTTGGGCCAGGTCATCTCGCTGTACGCCTGCCGGGCCGAGGAGTACGACGTGGTCGAGTCCCGGTCGCCGTGGACGAAGAGGACCTTGGCGTTGACGGAGGAGGACGGGTTGCCCATGTCCACGCAGGACTGGGGGTTGGCTGAGACGATCCGGCTGTCGGGCCAGGAGGTCAGCAGACCGTGGGTGACCATGCCGCCCAGGGAGTGGCCCGAGACGCCGACGCCGATGCCGGTGTTGATGTGCCCGGCCAGCGGTCCGCTCGCGTTGAGCGCGAGGGTGTTGGTGAGGATCTGCGAGACGTCCTTGGAGGTGTTGCCGTTGTTGACGTCGTTGAAGTTGTGGTTGAAGTGCGGGGCGGGGACGATGAAGCCCGCCGAGGCCAGGGCCCGGATGATGAACAGGGAGTTCTGCGGGCTGCTCCCGTAGCCGTGGGTCATGTTGTAGACGGGGAAGACGCCGCCTGCGACGGGGGCGTTGGTCACTGGGTTGCCGCCGGGGGTGCCGGTTGCGGGGTAGTAGACGTAGGTGGTGCACGGGCGGCTGCCGCGGGTCCAGTTGTACCGGCGCACGCCGACCGCGAACGGCGTGGTCGGCGCCGTGTCCAGCGGCCCGACGGCGGCCGGTGCCTGTCCCGCGGTGAGCAGGGACAGGCCCACGCCCGTCGCTCCGGCCGCGCTCAGGCTGAGGAATGTCCGTCGTCGCATCAGATGACTCCTGGTGTGAGATAAGCGAATGGTTGGTCGGCCGATATGGGGGCCGGCGTCCAGGTCTTCGGCGGCCGGGACTGACGGAAGCCGTTCCGGCTCCACCTGCGGCGCATCGGAAGGGTGAGGACTCCCGTGCCTTTCGGCGCAGGTGTTCGGTGGGAGACGATGTGGGTCTTGTCCTCACCCTGTTCGGCTTCACGTTCGTCGTTGGTCCGGGGACTCCGGGGACCTCCAGGCCAGCCGAAGGCTGTCCCGGCCGACCTGGAGGTGCTGTTCCTCCCCCGTGTTCCGGCAGGGTGCCGTCAGCGCACGTAAATGTTGGGCTGCGGCGGGCGGGTCATGCCGGCGCCGAGGAAGTAGCTGGGGTGGGGCGGCTGGTTGTAGGCGGTGTTCTGCCAGGCCAGGGCGGTGCGGTACTGGGCGTCGTGGGCCAGGGTGTGCAGTTTGGTGGTCGTGGGGGTGGACGTGGCGTAGATGCGCAGGGCGTTGTTACCGGAGTGGCGCCAGATGACTTCCTCGCGCCAGTCGCCGAAGAGGTCGCCCGAGAGCACCGGGGTGGACTTGGTGCCGTTGCTGGAGGCCACACCGCTGCCGGTGAGCAGCCGGGTGTCGCCGCCGGTGCCGTACTTGTCGATCTGGGTGCCGTTCAGCAGTTCGCGCACCGGGTCGGCGTCCCACCAGGCGAGGAAGTTCGCCGAGGACGGGTTGCGGCCGACGTTGCCGCCGGAGGCGTTGCGCAGGTTGCCCATGTTCGGTCCGGAGCCCCAGAACTCGGCGCCCGCGTTGCCGGCGTATATGTCACCGGCCACGCCGCGGCCCGGTCCCTCGGAGCCACTGGTGGGGGTGCGGTGGATGACCTGTCCTGTGCGGGCGTCGTGCAGGTCGGAGCCGGGCTGGTTGCCCGACTCGTGGATGGTGAAGACCTCCAGGCCGGTGCGGCCCGGCACGAAGTCGCCGACGTGCAGGGCGTCGCCGTGGCCGAAGCCCGTGGCATACATCAGGCGGCCGTTGTCGTCGATGGTCGCGGAGCCGTAGACGATCTCCTGGCGGCCGTCGGCGTCGACGTCGGCGACGGACAGCTGGTGGTTGCCCTGGCCGTACGCGGCGCCGTTGCCCGAGGCGTTGGAGTCGAACGTCCAGCGCTTGACGAGCTGCCCGTTGCGGAAGTCCCAGGCGGCGATGACCGCGCGGGTGTAGTAGCCACGGGCCATGATCAGGGACGGGCGCTGTCCGTCGAGGTAGGCGGTGCCGGCCAGGAAGCGGTCCGCGCGGTTGCCGTAGTTGTCGCCCCAGGAGGAGACGTTGCCGCGTGGCGGGTCGTAGGTGACGGTGGACATCGCGGCGCCGGTCAGACCGTTGAACATGGTCAGGTACTCGGGCCCGGCCAGGATGTAGCCGCTGGAGTTGCGGTGGTCGGCGCCCGCGTTGCCGATGACCGTGCCCCGGCCGTCGCGCGTGGCGTCCGCCGTCTTCATGGCCACCTCGGCCCGGCCGTCGCCGTCGTAGTCGTAGACCTGGAACTGGGTGTAGTGCGCCCCGGCCCGGATGTTGCGGCCGAGATCGATGCGCCACAGCCGCTGGCCGCCAAGCCGGTAGGCGTCGATGTAGACGTTGCCGGTCACGCCGGACTGTGAGTTGTCCTTCGCGTTGTTCGGGTCCCACTTGACGATCAGCTCGTACTGCCCGTCGCCGTCCACGTCGCCGGGGCTCGCCTCCACCGGCGTGTACCCCGAGCCGGGCGAAGACAGCGGCACGTCGAGGTAGTTGCCGCCGGTGAAGCGCAGCGAGGACTCCGATGCCGGCTGCTCCGTGCCGTCCACGACCGCGCGCACGGTGTACGAGGCATCCGACGCTGCTCCGTTGTCCAGGTAGTTGGTGGAGTTGGTGACCGGCGAGCCGTTCACCTTGGTGCCGTTGCGGTACACGTTGAACGCCGTGTCGTAGCTCTCGGTGCCCAGCAGCCGCCAGGAGACCAGATTGCCCGAGCCCGAACGCACGGAGACCAGGCCCCGGTTCAGGTCCTCCATCTGCAGGGCCTCACCGACCGGCGGATCGGGATCCGGCTCGCTGCCGCCGCCGACCTTCACCAGCCGCCACTGCTGATTGAAACCGTCGTTGTCGTCGTACTGGGAGATCCGGGCACCGTCGTCCGTCGACCGCTCCCAGACGTCCAGAGCCTTGCCGCTGTTGCGGTTGATCAGCTGCACATACTGGCTGTCGACGTCGACCACGCCGAACTGCTGGTTGACGGCGTTGTTGTCCGTCCACTGCAGTACGTTCGCGCCGTTGGCCGTGGACCACCCCTCGACGTCGAGCACCTTGCCACTGTGCCGGGCCGTGATCCGGTAGTACCCGTTGCCCGAATCGACGAACTTGAACTGCTGGCTGGCGGCGGTTCCAGGGGTTCGCTGGACGACCTTGGCGCCGTCGGCGGTGGAGCCTTCCGAGACGTCGATGGCCTTGCCGCTGTGGCGTGAGACCAGTTGGTAGTAGGCGGACGTGTCGATCACGGCCGCGCTCGCGCCGGCCGCGGGCAGGACGACCAGCGAGACGGCGGCCAGTAACGCCGCCAGCAAGAACGTGACCGGCCCGCGTGTTCTTCGCAGACTTCGGACGGACATGTGCGGCTCCTTCACGTGGGCCGGGAAGGGCTGTGGGGCCCCGGCACAATGAATGAAACGATTCACCTCTGCCGTGCACGAGCGAGGGTCTGATTCCGGGAAGGTGGGAGCGCTCCCACAGAGGCTAGAAGGGGCCTGCGGGAGCGGCAAGACCTGTGCACGGACTGAATGTGACAATCTGTTGGATCAAGCGGAATCCCCGAGACAGAGCCACGATGGGCCCTCCCTGTGTGCGACCGACGCACGTCGGCGCATCGGTTGCTCCGACCCTGGAAGTAGGGGCAATCGCGGCCTCATCAGCACTTTCTCCAAGCTGCCGCGAGACGCCGGAGCTGACGGAACCTGGTGCGTTGCCGCATGTCGGGCGTCCTGACGCCTCCTCAAGAGTCAACAGATCCGGAAAAACCTCAACGTGTCCTACCTCGACAGCCTCTGCGCCCGCCCCGCCCGCGATGTCGCAGGTCAAGGGCAGCCATCCCGCCGCGGCAGCCAGCAGCGTTCCGACCGGTCCTGGGCAGTCTCCCGCCGGCTCCCGCCACTTCCCGCCGTCTCCCGCTCGCGGCGCCCGATCCGGGACACCCAGCGGCTCGTCGAACACATGACCAGGACCCCAGGTGACCAACTTCAGTCCATCGGGAGACAGTTCGCGTCACACACGGCACGCTTTCAGACTCTCTTCGGTGTTGGAACGCAAAGCTGACCCTGCACACGATTTTGCAGGGTTATTGTGCTTCTTGGTCGATCATTGACCAACCGTTGGCATTCCCTGGAGACTGTGAACCGCCTGGAGGGAGGCTCCGAGGTGCGACGTCCCGGACCGCGCCGTCGATTCTCGCCGCCCTCCTGCTCGGTCTCCGGACTTGCGCACCCACCGCGCCCACCGCGCCCTCCGCGCCCACCGCACCCTTCGCATCCGCGCATACAACACGTCACGCCCTGGCCAATGATCAGGCTGGAGTCCAGCCTTCCGGGACGGCGTCACGCGACGAGAGCGTCACCTGCCAGGACGCCGGGCACCACGGGGACCCGACCAGCCCCCTGCGCACCCGCGACCGGTACCGCACCGCCGCAGCCTCCGCACCCGACCGCCCGCTCCCGAGGCAGGGACTCGAAGCCGGGCCAGCCGGGGCAACACCCCCGCACCGCGCACCTCCGCACGTCGAGGTGTCCTCAACAGCCCCCTCCCCGGCGGGACTTCAGGGTTCCGCCGCCGAGCAGCAGAGCAGTCCCCCACCTGTCCTGTAAGCCCGACGCGCCCCACGGCGCGCCAGGAGGAGTCGCCACCCATGCAGCCCCTCATCGACAACGCCCGCATGTTCGGACAGCGCCCTGAGGAGTTCGCCCGCCTCGCCGACGGCCAGACGCCAGAGGTCCTGTTCATCACCTGCGCCGACTCCCGGGTCGTTCCGGTCCTGATCACCGGCGCCCGACCCGGCCAGCTCTTCGAGTTGCGCACGGCGGGCAACGTGGTCCCGCCCTACGCCTCCGAGCACCCCTCCGGCGAGGCGGCCACCATCGAGTACGCCGTGCAGGTGCTCGGCGTCCGGCACATCGTGGTCTGCGGCCACTCCCATTGCGGCGCCGTCGGCGCGCTGGTGCGCGGCGACGACCTGAACGCCGTACCCGCCGTGCGCGACTGGCTCACACACGCCGCCGACGCACCCACGTGCTCCGACCCCGGCGACCCGACGGTCGCCGAGGCCGTGCAGAACCACGTCCTGACCCAGCTGCTGCGGCTGCGCTCCTACCCCCTCATCGAGCAGCGCCTGCGGGCGGACCAACTCCGGCTGCATGGCTGGTACTACGAGGTGCACACCGGGGCCGTGCGCGAACACCGCGCGGAGTCCGACACGTTCGAGGCGCTGTGAAGGGGCTGACTGTGATGTCGAGGTTCCCTTACCTGCGGCAGGACTTCGCCGCCTCCATCGTCGTCTTCCTGGTCGCCGTGCCGCTGTGCGTCGGTGTGGCGGTCGCCTCCGGCGTCCCCGCGGAGCTGGGCCTCGTCACCGGCATCGTGGGCGGCCTGGTCACCGGCTTCCTGCCGGGCAGCAGTCTGCAGGTGTCCGGTCCGGCCGCGGGCCTGACCGTACTGGTCTTCGAAGCGGTCACCGAGTTCGGAGTGGCCTCGCTCGGCGTGATCGTGCTGCTGGCCGGACTGCTGCAGCTCGCCATGGGCTTCCTCAGGATAGGCCGCTGGTTCCGGGCGATCTCCGTCTCGGTCGTCGAGGGCATGCTCTGCGGCATCGGCCTGGTGATCATCGCCGGGCAGATCTACGCGGCGGCAGGTCTGAAAGCCCCGGAGACCGGCATCGGCAAGATCGCCGGGCTGCCCGGGGCGCTCGCCGACGCCCTCGGCAGCTCCAAGGCCCTCGCCTCGCTCGCCATCGGCGCGGGCACGATCGCCGTCATCCTACTGTGGAAGAAGATGCCGAAGAGGGCGCAGGTGGTGCCCGGC
Source organism: Streptomyces sp. NPDC033136 (assembly GCF_055578235.1). Classification (NCBI taxonomy): domain Bacteria; kingdom Bacillati; phylum Actinomycetota; class Actinomycetes; order Kitasatosporales; family Streptomycetaceae; genus Streptomyces; species Streptomyces sp. NPDC033136. The sequence continues at coordinate 522,922 of NZ_JBVIPD010000002.1, read as the reverse complement.
GCCCTCGCCGCGGTACTGCTGGCCATCGTCGCCTCGCTCGCCTTCAGCCTGCCGGTCGCCACCGTCGAGGTGGAGGGTCTGCTCGGCGTCATCCAGCCGCCCGGCGCCGAGGCGTTCGGTGAGCTCGCCGGCCCGGCGATCTGGGGCACGATCATCGCCTTCGCACTGATCGCCTCCGCCGAGTCGCTGTTCAGCGCGGCCGCGGTGGACCGGCTGCACGACGGTCCGCGCACCCAGTACGACAAGGAGATGATCGCTCAGGGTGCAGGCAACACGCTGTGCGGTGTGCTCGGCGCGCTGCCGATGACCGCGGTGATCGTGCGCAGCTCCGCCAACGTCGAAGCGGGTGCGAAGACCAAGGCGTCGCGGGTGCTGCACGGCGTGTGGCTGCTGCTGTTCGCGGCCGCGCTGCCCTCCGCGCTGGCGCTGATCCCGCTGCCCGCGCTCGCCGGCATCTTGGTGCACGCGGGCTGGAAGCTGATCCCGTTCCGCGAGATCGCCGGGCTGTGGCGGGGCCACCGGGGCGAGGCGCTGATCCTGGTGGTCACGGCTGTGTCGATCGTCGCGGTGAACATGTTCGAGGGCGTGCTCATCGGTCTGGCCCTGGCGGTGATCAAGACCGCCTGGGAGGCGTCGCACCTGAAGACAGAGGTCATAGACAAGGGCGCCGGGCCGATCCAGGTGCACCTGTCGGGCAACGCGACGTTCCTGCGGCTGCCGAAGATACTCGACAGTCTGGAGGGCCTTCCGCAGGACCGGCCGATCGAGGTGGACCTGTCCGGGTTGCACCACCTCGACCACGCCTGCCGCACAGCCCTGGAGAACTGGGCCCAGCGGCACAGCGCCCCCGACACCGAACCGGTGAAGGTCACTGCGGCGGAACCGGTGCGGGCGCCGACGCCGTAAGAGCCGCCGGCAGCGCCTCGTCGTCGCCCGGGCGACGGCGGACGGGCGGGCGCTGTGGTGCCGCGACAGCTACCGGTGCGGCAGGGGAACGCGGTTCCGGCACCGTCGGACCCCACGCGCGGCCCGCGGCACGGCGTTCATCAGCCGGTGCCGGATGTGTGTCAGCGCTCCCGGGAGTGGCTGGGCTCAGGCTCCTTCAGGTACTCGGGGCAGTCAGGGGTGTGGCAGGGGCCCGGGCCCCACACGGGCACGAAGACTCCCAGGGTCTTGTGCCGTCTCTTGACGGTCATCCGCAGAGGCCGCTTGCAGGCCGGGCACACAACCGTCCCCTGAGGCCCGGTCTCATGCTCGCGTTTACTCATTCTTTAACCATAGTTTGTCCGGTCGTAGAAGGAGACGCGTCGTCCGCTCAGCCGTCATCCCGGCGATCAGAGCGCGCCTGCGGGCCGTCACGCTCGCCCCGCTCCCGCTCCGGGCCCGGAGAGCTGACGGGGCCGGGGGCCCTGGCAGCAGTGTCCGACCGTGGGGGTGCTGCCTCCGGGGGTGCGGGGACCGACGGGGGCGGGACGGGCCTGCGCAGGCTGAGGACGACGGATGCGGCCAGCACGACGACGATGACCGCGAGACTGACCAGTGAGGGGATCTCGGGGACGCTGGGGCTGATCGTCTTGTGGGCCGCCTGGAGGACCAGCTTGACGCCGATGAAACCGAGGATGACCGCCAGGCCCATGTTCAGGTAGTGGAAGCGGTCCAGCAGGCCCGAAAGCAGGAAGTACAGGGCCCGCAGACCCAGAATGGCGAATGCGTTGCTGGTATAGACGATGAAGAGGTCGTCGCTGACGGCGAGCACAGCGGGGACGCTGTCGACAGCGAAGACCAGGTCGGCGGCCTCGATCGCGGCGACCACCGCAAGCAGCGGGGTGGCCACGCGCTTGCCGGCCTCCCTGACGAAGAACTTCATGCCCGCGTACTCGTCCCGAACCGGGACGACCCTGCGGAGCATCCGCAGGGCGATGCTCTTGCCGGGGTCAAAGCCCTCCTCCTCGCCCTTCAGGAGCTTGTAGGTGCTGTAGAAGAGCACCGCCGCGAAGACGAAGAGCACCGCGGTGAAGCGGCTGACCACGGCGACGCCCAGGGTCAGGAAGATGCCGCGGAAGACGAGAGCGCCCATGACGCCGAAGAAGAGGACACGGTGCTGGTAGGCACGGGGCACCCTGAAGTAGGCGAAGATCACGGCGAAGACGAAGAGGTTGTCCACCGACAGGCTCTTCTCCAGCAGCCACGCGGTGGTGTACTCGGTGCCGGCCGTCGTACCCAGGACAAGGAAGACGACCGCGCCGAAGACCAGAGCGAGCCCCACCCACACGGCGCTCCAGGCGGCAGCCTCCCTGAAGCCGATGACGTGTTCCGTGCGGTGGGCCAGCAGATCCACCGCCAGCGACACCACCACCGTCGCGGCGAACACCACCCACAACCAGAGCGGGACCTCCAGCACACCGGCCACCCTCTCCACGGCCCACACCGCCGCAGGCCCTCATACAGGAGTCTCCGGCATCTCACCGCGCCGGGCGACCCCAGCCATCGACGGAAGCCAGGCCCTGCCGCGTGAGGCTGTGGCAGACCATCCCAGGGCGGACGCGCCCCGAGCGGATACACACGTGGCGGGCGGGACTCGATGCGCTGCAGCGGGCAGGAGTATGCGGTGACGCTTTCGGACGTGATCTATCTGTGCCTCGGTGTCGGGGCGCTCGGCGCGGCTGTTCTGCCCCGGGTGGTCTCCAGACGGCCGTTCTCCATGCCCATGATCTTTCTGGCCGCAGGCGTCCTCATCCAGGTCCTGCCGTTGCCCGTACCGGCAGTGGACCCCGTACGCGACCGCCTGTGGGTCGAGCACACCACCGAGGTGTGTGTGATCGTGTCCCTGATGGGCGCCGGGCTCTCCATCGACCGGCCCTTCGGCCGTCGCCGGTGGTCCAGCACCTGGCGGTTGCTGGGCATCACCATGCCGCTGACGGTGGTGGCCGTCGCATCACTGGCCTGGGGACTGCTGGACTGGCCGCCCGCCGTCGCCCTGCTGCTGGGTGCGGTGCTCGCCCCCACCGATCCCGTGCTGGCCGGGGAGGTACGGGTGGGCGAGCCGCTCGGCAGCGAGCATGACGAGGACGACGCGCGGTTCGCACTCACCAGCGAGGCCGGGTTGAACGACGGACTCGCCTTCCCTTTCGTCTACGCGGCCGTCGCACTCGCCGCGGCGGCGGGCGCCGGGTGGTCCGCGGACTGGATCGGCCGTTGGGCGCTGACCGACGGGCTGGGCAGGTGCGCCGTAGGGCTGGCCGTGGGCGGGGCTGTCGGCTGGTTGCTGGGGCGGATGTTCTTCCGTGCCAGGACGCCTGCGCTGCGGCTGTCCGAGCACATGGAGGGCTTCGTGGCGCTGGGAGCCACCTTCTTGTCCTACGGGATCGCCGAGGTGCTCCACGGCTATGGCTTCCTGTCCGTGTTCGTCACCGCGTGCGTCATCCGTGCCGCCGAGCGCAGTCACGGCTACCACAAGGTGTTGCACGAGTTCACCGAGCAGATCGAGCGGTTGCTCACCGCCCTTCTCCTGTTCCTGCTCGGCGGGTACCTCGCCGCCGGTGCCCTGTCCGCCCTGACCCTGACCGGGGCGGCCGTCGGGGTCCTGGTGCTGCTGGTCGTCCGGCCTCTCACCGGATGGCTGGCCCAGGTGAAGAGCCCAACGGAGCGGCCGGAGCGCGTGGTCGTATCGCTGTTCGGTATCCGAGGGATCGGCTCACTCTTCTACCTGTCCTATGCGCTGGGGCAGAACTCCTTCAGCGGACTGGAGCGCGAGCTGTGGGCCGTGGTGGCCTTCACCGTGGTGACCTCGGTGATGCTGCACGGGGCGATGGCGACCCCCGCCGTCAACCGTCTGGAACGCGGAAACCGCCATGCGGAGTCCGGCGGCCGTGCATAGGCTCTCGGGTCCGTGAATGCCCCTGGCTGACGGGCAACCCCAGCCCCTTCGCAAGCGGGGCCGATCGTCAGGTACACATTGCCCGCACCATGCCGAGGAAGACCGTGGGGGGCCGCCGCTCGGCGATCGTGCGCGGACAGAGCCCGACCCTCCCGGTGGAGAGCGCCCACCGGGACGGAGCCGGCCCCCTGATCAGGTGAACGGGACGGTGAGGACCGAGCCCGTGCCCACCTGGAGGGTGGACGGGCCGTTGCCCAGGGCGCTCCATACCTCCACGCGGACGGTGCCGCCGGTCAGGTCGCCCAGGGTGCCCGAGGCGGAGTGCAGACCCTGCCGGGCTGCGGAGTACTCCTCCCAGCCGGGAATCGGGTCGGTGGCGAAGTAGCGGAACGTCTCGACGCGGTCGAAGATGCCGTCACCGGTCAGGTCGTAGGACACCCGGGCCTGCTGGGCGTGTCCGACGGAGTCACCCGCGTCCACCTTGAACGTGAAGGCCGTGCCGGAGCCCGGCTTCAGGGCGCCCCTGACGTTCCTCACCTCGTAGACGAGCGGGTTCTTCGGTGTGCCGTCGTTGTTCGTGCCGCCGGCGGACGGGATCGTCTCGGAGGAGCCCGTCGCGGCCGCCTCGGTGGCGAGGGTGCCGCCCGGGCGCAGGTGGAAGGTGTCGCCCGTGACGTACGGCGGAGGGGCGTCGCCGGTGGTGGTGGCGGTCACGGTGCCACTGGCAGGACCGACCTGGTCGGCGGTGTCGCGGGCCTTGACGCTGTAGGTGTACGCGGTGCCGGGGGTCAGTCCGGTGTCGGTGTGCGTGGTCCCGGTGACCGTGGCGACCTTCGTGCCGCCGCGGAGGAGGTCGTAGTTCTTGACGCCCTTGTCGTCGGTCGCGGCGCCCCAGGTCAACTTGACGGAGGTGTCGGTGACGCCGGTCACGGCCGGGGTGCCGGGTGCGGTGGGCTTCTCGTCGGCCGGGGGCGGTTCCTCACCGCCGCCCGCGGCGCCGCAGAGCGTCCCGAGCCGGGTGTCGTCGCCCGCTCCGGACGCGCTCGACTTCGCCGGGACGTTCAGCACGGCACCGTCGGAGAAGAGCACCGAGCACTCCTCGGCCCCGTAGTTGTGGGCCGCGTACGTCCTGGTGCCGTGCTTGCCGAAGGCGACGGCCGTCGGCGTGGTGGCCGTGACGGTCATGTCCGGCGCACCGATGGAGTTCATCGTGCCGACCCAGTGGTAGGTGTGGGCCTTGGTCTCGCCCGCCTCGGGAACGTAGCCTGCGTTCCCCTGGTTCCAGGCCTCCATGGCCGTGGCCGGGTCGTACAGCGCCTGGACCTGCCAGAAGATGTCCCGCCACTCGACGGCCGGGCCGCCGTTCTCCCTCTCCATCTCGGCCACGCTGCGGCGGAGCATGTCCTTCTCCCTGGCCAGGTGCAGCGAACCGCCGGTCACGGGAAGGAAGTTGATGCCGTGGATCTCCTCGGGGTTGGCGGTCCACCAGGTGGCGTAGGCGCCGCCGCTGCTCCAGACCATGCCGACGGCGTCGTGGGTGAAGTCCTCGGGGTAGACCTCCTGGTCGGCGTCGAACCAGTACTGCGCGATCGCCTCCGACTCGGTCGTCATCATGTAGACGCCCTGGTCGCGCAGCGCCTTGTCACCCACGGCCGAACCCCACATGATCAGGCCCGCGCTGAGGTTGACCGACTCCGAGGACGACTCCTGGTTGTTGCCCGCGGCGAAGGCCTCGTGGCCGGCGGCCCAGCTGTGGCCGGCGTAGACGTCGAAGCCGCGCAGGAACGGGTACGTGGTGTCGTCCCTGGCCGGGTTGGCGGCGTCCTTGATGAGTTCCCCGACCATGCCGCCCCACTCGGAGCCGGCGGCCCACTCGGGGTCGTACTGCGCCACGATCGCCGCGGCCAGCACGTAGTACGAGTAGTGGAAGTGGTGGTCGTTCAGCTCCTGATCGCTGCCGTACGAGGCGGGGTAGCCGATGAGGGTGCGCCAGTCCTTGTCGTAGGAGAACTCCGACGGGCCGCCGACGGTGAACCACTCCTCCATGCGGCCCTTGATGAGCTGGAGGAGCTTGTCGCGGTCGGCCGTCTCGCCGAGTTGGTCGGCGATCGGCACGAGTTGGGCGAGCTTGCCCAGGGCCTTGCCGGTCCAGTAGGTGTCGGTGGCGCCGCTGAACGGATCCCCCTGTGTCAGCACGTCGTTGATGTAGGTCCTGAGCTTCGCCTTGTCGACGCCCGGGGCGCTCGGCAGCCCGGGCAGGACGCCGTTCACCTGCTGCGTGGTGGTGAACGAGGTGCCCTCGCGGACCTTCATCTCGCCGCGCGACGAGACGTAGCGGTAGTCGGTCAGCGGGTCGGAGGTGTGCAGCCACTGGTGGCGGTAGAGCGCCTGAAGGGTGCCGGTCTCCTCCCCCTCCTTCGCCTCGGTGGTCAGCGTGTAGATCGCCCGTACCTCCCCGTCACCCTCCCGGTAGTCCCAGTCGACCTCGGAGCCGGTCACGAAGCTGAAGGCGTACTTCGCGTAGTCGGCGAGCGCCTCCTTGCCGGGGAGGACCGCCAGGGAGAAGTAGTCCTCGGCGCCGAGGCCGGCGCGGATCTCGGTGCCGGTGACGGTCCAGTCGCTGCCGCTCGGGGCGAACAGCGCGTAGTGGTGGCCGGAGATGGTGACGCCGAGGACGTTGCCCTGGTCGGCGAAGACGGTCGGCGGGGCCGTGGCGCTGATCCGTGCCGCGCCGCCGGTGCCTTCCGCGTAGACGTACGGCAGGCCGTGGCCGATGGTCGCCCGCAGGGTGCGCGCACCGTCGTTCCAGTACGGAGTGACGGTCCAGTCGCTCCACCCGTCCGCCTTGGCGTCGGGTGAGTCGAGGCCCGTGAGGCCGAGGGTCAGGTCGGCCTTGTGCGGGAACTCGTACTGGCGGCCACCGCCGACGATCTGATGGGTGGTCGGGTAACCGACCTCCAGTCCGCCGGGGACCGCCTTGTAGGTGAGGGGGTGTCCGTACATGTTCTCCGACCAGGGGTTGCCGGCGAACCGCTGGAAGATCAGCGAGGACCACCAGTCGTTGGTCGGCGCGGGCCTGTCCGCCATGGCGGGCGTGACCTTGGGCTTGACCGGCCGGCCGCCGTTGTCGGACGGGCCCTGTGTCCCGGCCGGACGAACGTCGCTGTAGCTTCCCTTGCCGACCTCGATGGTGGCGGCGGAGGCGACACCGCTGCCTGCGGTGGCCGCCAGGCCCGTGGCGGCCAGGGCGGCCGCGGACAGAAGCGCCAGACGTCTACGGAATCTCATGCGCGACCCTTCTGAGAGCGCTCTCAAGACGCTCAACGTAGGCTCGCGGTAGAGGGCGGTCAATACGTGAAGCAGTGATCCGTTCGAAGGGGCGGCTGGGGCCGGGTGCGGGCGGGCGGGCGCCGATGGCGCTCCGGTGACCGTACGGCCGGGCGGGGGGTGCCAGGGTGCTCAGTCGCGGCGTGGTGCCGGTTCGTCCGCGGTGATGACGAGCGCCGCCTGGTCGTCCTCCACATCCCTGCCGCCCGCGAAGCCGCGGACGTCCTCGGCCACGGTCCGGACGATCCCGGCCGCGGTGGACCGCGGCGGTGCCGCGGCGAGGGCCTTGGTCAGACGAGTCTCTCCGTACTGCTCGGCACCGGCGGCACGGCACTCGGTGATGCCGTCGGTGTACAGGAGGAGACTCGCACCGGGGCGGAGCGTGAAACGGCGAGCCCTGAGTCCGGGCGGGATGCCGACGCCGAGCAGCCCGCCGGACGCCTCCACCGTGCTCACCCCGTGCTGGACGTCCAGCAGCAGCGGCGGCGTGTGGCCGGCGCGGACGAGGCGGACGGCGAGGCCGTCGGCGACCGGTTCCAGGTGGCCGTAGACGAGGGTCACGAAACCGTTGTCCCAGTGGGCGTCGCGGTCGTGCAGCGCCTTGTCGACTGCCTGGACGACGTCGACGGGGTCGTCGAGCAGTGCCGCGACGGCACGGGCGGTGTGCCGGACCAGGGCGGTCGTGGTGGCGGCTCTCGCCCCGCGCCCGCAGACATCGCCCAGGATGAACGCCCAACTGCCGTCGTCGCGGGGGAAGACGTCGTAGAAGTCACCGCCTATGTCCAGTCCCTCGCCGGCCGGGTGGTAGAAGGCGGCGAGCTGGGCGCCGGGGATGTCGGGCAGGCCGGGCAGCAACAGGCCGGCCTGCAGGTCACGGGCGAGGGTGGCGCGCTGCGCGTACTGACGTGCGCTGTGGGCGGCCGAGGCGGCGCGGCGGGCGAGCTCCTCCGCCAGGGCGACCCGATGGCCGTCGAAGGAGTGCCCCTGGGCGGACATCAGGGTGAGGGCGCCGAAGGGCCGTCCGCGGTTCACGAGGGGCACGCAGACGTAACCGGTGGCGCCGAGGTCGGGGCCGGTCGGGGCGCGGCGTGCCACTTCGGTCACACCCGAGGCCAGGACGCGCGCGACGGCGTCGTGGCCCGGCGCGCGGGAGAGGAGCAGGCCGCGGGCGGAGTCGGCCGGGGCCACGGCCGCCACCCGCCGCGTGCGGCCGCCCTCCAGGACGTCGACGGCTGCCAGGGGTGCCAGTGCCGGGGCGGACAGGGAGGCCAGGCGCTCCAGGATCTGCGTCTCGTCCAGCCCGTCGGCCAGGGCGGTGCTCGCGGCCAGCAGGAAGCCGAGGTCGTCCCGGGCGGCCTTCTCCCTCGCGAGCGCCCGCTGCCGGGCGCGTTCGGCGTGGTGACGTTCGACGGCGAGGGCGGCGGTGTCGGCGAAGGCACGCGCCAGGGCGAGATCGGCGTCCTGGGGCGCTCTCGGTGTGCGGTGGTACACGGCGAACGTGCCCAGCAGCCGGCCGTCACGGGCGAGGATCGGTGTCGACCAGCAGGCGGCCAGTCCCGCCCGTGCGGCCAGATCGCGGAAGTCGTCCCACAGGGGGTCGGTGGCGATGTCGCTGACGGCCACGTGGCGGCGGCGGTGTGCGGCGGTGCCGCAGGAGCCGATGCCCTCGCCGGTGGGGATGCCGTCGATGGCCCGGTTGTAGAAGTCGGGCAGGCTCGGGGCCGCACCGTGGCGCAGGTGGCGGCCGTCCTCGTCGGCCAGCAGGACCGAGACGAGCACCTCGCGGGACAGTTCCTCGATCGCCCGGCACATGCCGTCCAGGACGTCCGGAAGCGGTGCCTGGCGGGCGATCTGCTCGAGCAGGGCGCGCTGCTCGGCGGCGAGCCGCCGGGCGTGCTCGACCTGGGTCGTCTCCACGCCGATCATCCGTACGCCGAGGATGGTGCCGTCGGCGTCGCGGCGTGCTTCGTAGGTGAAGTCGAAGTACGCCTCGCGGGCGGACTCGCCGACGCCGAGAACGACGCGGGCGGCGCGGCCGACGTGACGCTCCCCCGACCGGTACACGCGGTCCAGGAGTGCGATGAATCCCTGAGCGGTCAGTTCGGGCATGAGCTCCACCAGGGGGACACCGGTGCGTTCCCGGCGTCCGTCGCCGATCGCCGCGAAGAAGGCGGGGTTCGCCGCCTCCAGCACGTGCGCGGGGCCCGCCATCGACGCGAACAGCGCCGTGGACGTGCCGAGCAGCAGCGACAGGTCCTCGTCGGTCCCGCGCGCCGCGTCCCGGCCATGTGCCTCGAGTGTCAACCCTCGCTCACCCCAGTCGTCGTCCCGCCCCTCGCCGACCGCCGCCCCGGAGGAGAGGCAGGCCCGCGCGGAGCGCGTGGCATCGGTCCATGCCCCGCCCGGTGTCGCATGTCCCGGAAGGGCCTGATGCAAGCCTGCCGGAGGGGTCGGCGGGCTCGCGGAGGCGTAGCCGGGACCGGCCCCCGTGCCGCGTGCACCAGCCGATTCGGACCGGTCCGGGAGATAATGCCCGGAGAATCACAGTACGTGAGAAAAGGGCGGGTCGACCACCACGTCGGGGGAACGTCCGGGAGAGCAGGGCGGCGGCCTCGGACACGATCAGCACATGGCCCCCGCCCCGGCCGCCGCCGGGGCCCGCCGGCCGGTCCTCCGTGCCGGGTGACGGCGCGCGGAGGTGAGAGGGTCAGGACGTGCGCGCGCCGGGCTTCCGGGCAGCGGCAGGGGCTGGGGAGGGCGATGCCGGCCCGGTCGTCTCGCCCGTGGCGAGCGGTGTGGACTGGCAGGTCTACGACATCAAGCCGGTCTCGCGGCGTCGGCCCTCGCCGTGGCGCTCGACGCCGAGGGGCTGGTGACGCTCACCGACGTCGAGGGGCTGTACGACGACGTCCTGACCAGGACGCGGGCGTTGCGCCGTGGGTCCAGGGACTGAGCCCAGGGCCACGGCGCGCGGTGCGCGGTCGTGGGCGTGAAGCCGTAGCGGAGGAACAGTGCGCCGTCGCCGGTGGTCGCCGTGAACAGGGCGTCGAGGGACTGGGTGCGGGCGGTGGTCAGTACCGCGCGCAGCAGCCCGGCCCCCGCTCCGCCGCCCTGCCGGCGCACCGCCACGCAGAAGTTGTAGACGACGCCCGCGGGTCCGCGGCCCTCCCCCGGCGTGTCCGGGTGCGTGCGCAGGCCCACGCAGCCGTCGAGGGTGCCGTCGGGGGCCTCCAGCACCAGGAAGTCGGCCGCGTGGGCGGCGTAGAGGGAGACGGGGCGTTCGCGCAGCGCGCCCGAGCGGACGAAGGGCCGGGACAGGGCGGCGAGAGCGGCGGCCTCGTCCCGGCGTGCGGTTCGCACGGAGTGCGTCGGCGCGGGATGGGCGTGCGTCGGCGCGGCAGGGCGCGGCGTAGCCGTGAACAAGGGGTTCCTTCCTCGGTTGCCGGACCGGAGATCACCGAAGATCACCGGAGATCAGGCGCGTGGACGCCCCGGACGGCCGTCGACGTACGTCTCGATCACCTCGATGTCGCCGATGCGCGAGGTGCCGACGCGCCGGGGGTCGTCGCCGAGGACGACCAGGTCGGCGCGTTTGCCCGGGGTGAGGCTGCCCAGGCTGTCCTCCCAGTGGCAGGCGCGGGCGCCCGCGGCAGTGTACGCGTGGAGGGCCTCGTCGACGGTGACGCCCTCGTCCGGGCCGATGAGCTGTCCCGAGGCGGAGGCGCGTTCGACCATGAACTGGACGGCCCGCAGGGGCGATCCGTCGGCGACGGGCCGGTCGGAGCTGCCCACCAGCGGGATGCCGTGGTCCAGGAACGCCCTGCCCCTGTACATCCAGGGCGCGCGTTCCTCACCCATGATCGAGGCGTAGTCGTCGCCGAAGTACCTCAGGAAGGCGGGCTGGACCACCGCGCTGAGGCCGAGGCGCGCCAAGCGCGGGAGCTGGTCGGGCCGGATCAGCCCGGCGTGTTCGATGCGGTGGCGGGCCTCGGGGCGGGGCCGCAGGCGCTGGGCACGTTCGAGGGCGTCCAGGGCCACGTCGGCCGCGCGGTCGCCGATCGCGTGCACGGCGAGCTGCCAGCCGGCGAGGTGGCCGTCCACGATCAGGTCGGTGAGGACGTCCGGGTCGTCCTGCAACTGCCCGGCGTGGTCGAGCCCTTCGTAGGGGCGGGTCAGTGCGGCCGTACGGGCCATCATGCCGCCGTCGGTGTAGATCTTCAGCGCGCCGACGGAGAGCCGGTCGTCGCCGAACCCGGTGCGCAGGCCGAGGTCGAGGGCCCGGGGGATGCCGTCGGTCTCGTGGGCGGAGACCGGCCGCAGCCGGTCCGCGGACACCATGAGCTGTACCCGCAGTGGCAACAGGCCTTTGTCCCGCGCTAGTTGGTAGGCGCCGAGCTCGACGGGGCTGTGTCCGAAGAGGGTGCCGCCGATGCCCGCCTCGGCGCAGGCGGTGACGCCCTCGGCCCGGCAGGTGCTGGCCGCGCGGCCGACGGCCTCGGCCAGGTCCTGCTGGGAGTGGGGCAGGCGCAGGGCACGGGCGGCGCCCATGGCCTGCTCGGCGAGGAAGCCGTTCTCGTGCGGGGTGTCCGCGGGGAGCAGGTCCAGGACGGCGGTGTTGACGGCGCAGCCGTGCCCGGAGTCGTGCAGCAGGTAGAGCCTGCGGCCGTCGCCGACCCGGTCGAGGTCGGCGGCGGTCAGATGGCGGCCCAGGGCCCGCTGGTCGTAGCCGGCGATGCTCACCCAGTCGCCGGGCGCGCGGGTGCGGGCGACGGCCTCGGCCACGATCGCGAGCACGTCGTCGATCCGGGTGAGGCCCGCGATGCTCGGGGTGTTCTGCTTGAGCCCCGTCCAGGCCAGGTGCACATGGGCGTCGATGAACCCGGGCAGCACCGTGGCGCCCTGCAGGTCGGTCACCTCGCGGGCGGGCAGGGCGGTCACGGCCTCGTCGAGGCCCACGATCCGGCCCCGCCAGATGCCCAGGTCATGCGCGACCGGGTGGTCCGGATCCATGGTGAGGAAGCGGGCGTTGGTCAGCCTGGTGCACAGCATCGGCCGGGGTCAGGCGTCCTGGGACATGGCGAGGGGCCGGGGACGCAGGTCCGTCCAGTGGGTCTCGACGTACTCCAGGCAGGCCTCGCGGGTGTTCTCGGCGAAGGCGACCGTCCATCCCCCGGGCACCTCGGCGAAGGAGGGCCAGAGGGAGTGCTGGCCCTCGTCGTTCACCAGGACCAGGAAACGGCCTTCGTTGTCGTCGAAGGGGTTGGTGCTCATGTGCGGTGCCTCCTCGAAGGGCCAGCATTAGGTTAGGCTCGCCTAATTGACGGAGCTTAGCCTTTGCCCCTTCCCTCTCACAAGGAGACGCTCATGCGCGTGGCCGCGGTCGACAGGGAGGACGCCTTCGCCGCGTTCGGACTGCCCGGCAGGCCTGGCAGCGACGCGTTCTGGGCCGCCGCGGGCGCCCCGGCGGTCGTGCCGGACGGCGACGGCGGCTGGGTGACGCTGTTCCTGTGGCGTGGATCCGTGCCGGTGAGCATCGCGTTCGAGAGCTGGTCGGATCCGGTCTCCTTGCGCCGGTGGGCCGACTCGGACTGCTGGTACGCCGAGGTGCGGATGCCCGCCCGGCTGCGGGTGACGTACTGGTTCCTGGCGGGGGACACGGCGTACGCCGACCCCCTCAACCCGGCCGGTGCGGGCGGTGACCGGTCGATCGTCGCGACGCCGGACGCCCCGGAACAGCCGCACTGGCCCGTCCTCGGGGCCGACGCGGTGCTGCCGCTGCCGCCCGCGCGGATCCGCTGGGTGAGTGGGCGGCTGGGCGGGCGGCGTACGGTGCGGGTCCATCCGGCGGGGGGTGGCGGGCCGGTGGTGCTGCTGCTCGACGGGGACGACTGGCTGTACCTGCATCCGGCCGTGACCGCGTTCGATGCGGCCGTGGCCGCGGGTGAGATGCCGCCCGTCACGCTCGTCTTCGTGCCGGCCAAGGACCGGGAGGCGGAGTTCGCGGGCCGGCCGGAGCTGTGGGAGGCGGTCCGGGACGAGTTGCTGCCGCTGGTGTCGGAGTTGGGCCTGCCGGCCGACGTGGAGCGGCTGGTGGTCGCCGGGCAGAGTCTCGGGGGGCTGAGCGCGGTGTACGCGGCGCTGGAGTTTCCCGAGCTGGTGTCGCGGGTCGCCTGTCAGTCGGGGTCGTTCTGGTGGACGCCGGATGCGGTGGGGTGGGCCGATCCGCTGGGGGGCCCGGTCGGCGGCGTCCTCGCCGACCGGCTGCGGGAGGGTCGCGATCTGTCGGGGCTGCGGGTGGCGTTCGATGTCGGGGAGCACGAGACGCGGATGCTGCCGCACTGCGCCCTGGTGGAGACCTTGGCCGAGCGGGCCGGTGCGAGGGTGCGGGTGTCCCGGTCCGCGTCGGGGCATGACCGGGCCGGGTGGCGGCATGCGCTGCTCAGGGATGTGGCGTGGGCGCTGCGCGACTAGCGCCGTCGCCGGCCGCGGGGGTGTGG